>NZ_JBSGGG010000012.1:0-272606 GCF_053603795.1 Nocardia sp. NPDC004123 | reverse complement strand
TGTACCCCGAAGGGCCTTACCGCTCGACTTGCATGTGTTAAGCACGCCGCTAGCGTTCGTCCTGAGCCAGGATCAAACTCTCCGTTGAAGACTCTAGAAACACCCGAAGGCGAATCAGAAGTATCTCGAACCAGAGTCCGAAAACCTAGCAAAAATAGCCGGCTGGAAATTAGCCGACTTAAATGTCCGACCCTCACACGGGGGGTGAGAATCGGAACCAAATTTCAAAATTTGGCACTGACATTCATCGACACACTATTGAGTTCTCAAAGAACACACGCACAAGCCATCTCCCGGGCGGTAAGCCCGTTCGATCAGCTAGGCAACTTATCAAGCTTAGCTCGCATCATGCAGCAGACCAAATCTGCTGGTCAGGTGGAACTAGTGTGATCATCAGGCGCTCCTCGTCCAACCTCGTTTCCCAGGCCCTTGGGGCTCCGGGTCGGTGTCCGTGTCGCTCTGACCTGGAATAAGTTACGTGTTGCGACGAACCAAAGTCAAATCGGCTGTCTACCTGCGCTTTTCCGGCACATCGGATGAGTGGCACGAACACGTCGAAGAGCGCGCGGCTCCGAATACCTCCCCACAACACTGCCTATGGGTGAGGAGGTCTCGTGGCCGCAGCTGTTCGGGCGCGGACGGAGAGTCGCGAGGGTAGGTCCGGAGTTCTGCATGCGGTGTCGCGAGCGACGGACGCCGCGCGAGCCGGCGACGTCCAGACCGCGGCGCTACTACTCCGAGAGGCCGAACTGCTCGCGGGCAGAGAAGACCGCATCGCAGACACACCGGCTGCCCACATCACCGGAAAACTAGCCCTGCGGGCCGCGTTGACAAGCATCAGAGCAGCAACGATCGTCGGAGTGCGCCGTCTGACGGGGTTCTGTGCGTCATCTCGGTCTTACCCAGGGTGGTTGGCCCGGGCTCACGAGGCTCCGGGTCGGGACGAAGGAGTCTGCGTGAATTCAACGGTGGGTGAGCGAACGCCCGGCGATCGGGTGGGTGGGGCGGACGGCCTCGTCTATGTCGTGTTCATTACCGCTGCGGCGGCCATGGGTGGGTTTCTGTTCGGGTATGACAGCTCGGTCATCAACGGTGCGGTCGAGGCGATCCGGTCTCGGTACGACATCGGGTCGGCGACCTTGGCGCAGGTGGTGGCCATTGCATTGATCGGGTGCGCGGTGGGGGCGGCGATCGCGGGACGGATCGCGGACCGGATCGGGCGCATCTGGTGCATGCGGATCGCGGCGACGCTGTTCACCTGTAGCGCGATCGGGTCGGCGTTGCCGTTCGCGCTGTGGGATCTGGCGATGTGGCGTGTGATCGGTGGCATCGGGATCGGGATGGCGTCGGTGATCGGGCCCGCGTACATCGCCGAGGTGTCGCCGCCGGCGTATCGCGGGCGGCTGGCGTCGTTCCAGCAGGCGGCCATCGTGATCGGTATCGCCACTTCACAATTGGTGAACTTCGCGATTCTGAAGATGGCGGGCAGTGAGCAGCGCGGTCACATCGCAGGACTCGAGGCCTGGCAGTGGATGCTCGGGGTGATGGTGGTGCCGGCGGCGCTGTACGGGCTGTTCTCGTTCACCATTCCGGAGTCGCCGCGGTACCTGATCTCCATCGGCAAGACCGACAAGGCCAAGGAGGTGCTGGCCCAGGTCGAGGGCGACAGGGGGAATCTGGACGAGCGGGTGGCCGAGATCGAGCAGGCCATGCACAGCGAGCATCGGTCGACGTTCAAGGATCTGCTGGGCGGCGGGTTCGGGTTCCTGCCGGTGGTGTGGATCGGTATCGGGCTGTCGGTGTTCCAGCAGCTGGTCGGAATCAATGTCGTCTTCTACTACTCGGCGACGCTGTGGCAGTCGGTGGGCATCGACCCGTCCAGTTCGTTCTTCTACTCGTTCACCACCTCGATCATCAATATCGTCGGCACCGTGATCGCCATGGTGCTGGTCGATCGGATCGGGCGGAAACCGCTGGCGCTCATCGGATCCACGGGCATGGCGCTCTCGCTCGCACTGGAGGGCTGGGCGTTCTCCTACAAGTCCGGGTCCGGGAACAGCGTGAGCCTGCCGCACACCCAGGGCATCGTGGCACTCATCTCCGCGCACTGCTTCGTGCTGTTCTTCGCCATGTCGTGGGGTGTCGTGGTGTGGGTGCTGCTCGGCGAGATGTTCCCCAACAGGCTGCGCGCCGCCGCGCTCGGCGTGGCCGCGTCGGCGCAGTGGATCGCCAACTGGGTCATCACCGCCAGCTTCCCCAGCCTGGCCGACTGGAACCTGTCGGGGACCTACGTCATCTACACCGCCTTCGCCATCCTCTCGATTCCCTTCGTGCTCAGGTGGGTTCCGGAGACGAAGGGCAAGGCACTGGAAGAAATGGGCTGAACGGCTATTTGAGGATCTTGGTGATCTGGCCGGCGCCGACCGTGCGGCCGCCCTCCCGGATGGCGAATTTGAGGCCGATCTCCATGGCTATGGGTTGGATGAGGACCACTTCCATGGAGACGTTGTCACCCGGGAGGACCATCTCCACTTCCTTCGGAAGCGTCACCACGCCGGTGACATCCGTTGTGCGGAAGTAGAACTGGGGGCGGTAGTTGTTGAAGAAGGGAGTGTGGCGGCCGCCCTCCTCCTTCGAGAGGATGTAGGCCTGGCCTTCGAACTGGGTGTGGGGTGTGACCGAACCCGGCTTGATGACGCACTGGCCGCGCTCCACGTCTTCGCGGCGGACACCACGCAGGAGGAGGCCGACGTTCTCGCCGGCTTGGCCCTCGTCCAGCAGTTTGCGGAACATCTCGATGCCGGTCACGGTGGTCTTGGTGGTCTTCGGGCGGATGCCGACGATCTCCACCTCCGCGTTGACCTTCAGGACCCCGCGTTCGATGCGGCCGGTGACGACGGTGCCGCGGCCGGTGATGGTGAAGACGTCCTCGATGGGCATGAGGAAGGGCTTCTCGACCTCGCGGGTGGGGGTATCGATCCAATCGTCCACGGCGGCCAGGAGTTCGGTGATGGTGTCGCCCCACTCACCGGTCGGGTTCTCCAGCGCCTGGTAGGCGGAGACACGGACGATGGGGGTGTTGTCGCCGTCGAATTCGTATTCGCTGAGCAGGTCGCTCACCTCGAGTTCGACCAGTTCCAGGATCTCTTCGTCCTCGACAACGTCGCACTTGTTCAGTGCCACCACCATTTTCGGGACCCCGACCTGGCGCGCCAGGATGACGTGCTCCTTGGTCTGCGGCATCGGGCCGTCGGTGGCGGCGACCACCAGGATGGCGCCGTCCATCTGGGCGGCGCCGGTGATCATGTTCTTGATGTAGTCGGCGTGGCCGGGGCAGTCGACGTGCGCGTAGTGGCGGTTCTCCGTCTGATACTCCACGTGGGCGATGGAGATGGTGATGCCGCGCTGCCGCTCCTCCGGGGCCTTGTCGATGGCCTCGAAGGGTGTGAAGGGATTCAGGTCCGGATATTTGTTGTGCAGGACCCGGGTGATCGCCGCGGTGAGAGTGGTCTTGCCGTGGTCGATGTGGCCGATGGTGCCGACATTGACGTGCGGCTTCGTCCGCTGGAACTTCGCCTTCGCCACTGGGAACCTCCTGTGCGCCCGCGCGATTCGAGAGGGCACCGGAGGGTGGGAACACCGCGAAGTCATGCCCGACGGCGGTGTCTGTTCCAGGGTATTCAGGCGCCGGCCCGCACAGGTCGAGAACAGTCCGAACCGGACGTACAGGACTGTTGACGGGTGGTGTTCCGCTCGGCGAGTCCCCGGGAGACGCGCCGAACCCGCCTCGGGTGAGCAGGGGAAGTAACGTGGGCGGTTATGACAGCTGTTGCAGATCGTTCGCTCGGACCGGACCTCGTACGCACCGTGAGCATCGGGCAGGCCGACGTCCTCGTCATCGGCCTCACCTCGACGGATGACGGGCCGGAGATCGCGCCCGCCGACGCCTTCGAGGATGTGCTGGACGGCGAGACCCGGGCCGCGCTGCTGACTGCGCTGCAGGCGGTCGGGGCCAAGGGGAAGGGCGAGGAGGTCACGCGGGTGCCGGCTCCGGCCGGGCTGGGCGTCGACTACGTGCTGGCGGTCGGGCTCGGGGCCGAGGACAAGCTCGACGCCGAGCAGGTGCGCAAGTCGGCCGGTGCGGCCGGTCGGGCGCTGACCGGGGTGGCGACCGCGGTCACCACACTGTCGGGGCTGGACCTCGGCGCGGCGGCCGAGGGCTTCTACCTGGGCGCGTACCAGTTCACCACGTTCAAGTCCGCCAAGACCGCGCCCAAGGACGACGATCAGCCGGTCAAGCGCGTCGAATTCCTGGTTCCCGAACCGGGATTCGGGGAAGAGGCGCTGTTCCGGGCGCAGGCCGTCGCCGAAGCCGTCGCCACCGCGCGGGATTTCGTGAACACCCCGCCCAACGACCTGTTCCCGGCCGAATTCGCCAACCGCGCAGCGGAATTGGCCAAGGCCGCAGGCCTCCAGGTGGAGATCCTGGACGAGAAGGAACTCGAATCACAGGGCTACGGCGGCATTCTCGGCGTCGGCAAGGGCTCCTCGCGGCCGCCGCGGCTGATCCGTATCACCTACGCGGGCGGCGACCCCAAGGTGGCGCTCATCGGCAAAGGCATCACCTTCGACACCGGCGGCATCTCCATCAAGCCCGCAGCGAACATGGAGAACATGACCTCCGACATGGGCGGCGCGGCGGCGGTCATCGCCACCACGCTGCTGGCGGCACGACTGAGCCTGCCGCTCACCGTCATCGCCACCGTGCCCATGGCCGAGAACATGCCGTCGGCCACCGCGCAGCGGCCGGGTGACGTGCTCACCCAGTTCGGCGGGACCACCGTCGAGGTCATCAACACCGACGCCGAGGGCCGGCTCATCCTGGCCGACGCGCTCGTGCGCGCGGGCCAGGACGAGCCCGACTACGTCATCGACGTCGCCACCCTCACCGGTGCGCAGATGGTCGCGCTCGGCACCCGCACCCCCGGCGTCATGGGCACCGACCTCTTCCGCGACCGGGTGGCCCGCATCTCGCAGGCCGTCGGCGAGAACGCCTGGGCCATGCCGCTTCCCGCGGAGCTGCGCGCCGACCTGAACTCCAAGATCGCCGACCTGCAGAACGTCGCGCCGCACCGCTGGGGCGGCATGCTGTCGGCCGGCCTGTTCCTCAAGGAGTTCGTCTCCGAGAGCGTGCAGTGGGCCCACCTGGATGTGGCCGGTCCCGCCTACAACACCGGCGGGCCGTTCGGCTACATCGGCAAGGGCGGCACCGGCGTCCCGGTCCGCACCCTCATCGCCACCCTCGAGGACATCGCCGCCGAGTAGCGAACGGCGCAGTCGCACACGGACGCCCGCCCCGCTCGATGCGGTGGCGGGCGTCGTCGTTCGGCGCGGCCGGACTCGCGCCGGACGTTCCGGGCCCCGGCGTCAGAGGTCCTGGGCCGCGCGGCGTTCCAGGATGCGGCGGCGCGCTTCGTAGTCGCGCATGCGCTGGGGGTAGCCGACTCGGCGGGCGTCGTAGACGGGGATATTCAAGGTGGCGGACAGGCGTCGCGCGCCGCGCTCGCCGACCGCGCGGCGGGTCCACGACCCGTCGTGGGCGACCAGGACGACCGAGACATCGGACACCGTCGTGCGCGGCTCGACGAAAGCCTCCACGCCGTAATGGCTTCGGGTCCAGGCCACCAGATGCGCCATCGCCTCGGGGTCGGCATCACCCCGGCGCGCGGTACCGCTGCGCCCGAACAGATCCAGGAAACCCATCCCGGCTACCTCCTCTCCGGCCACGGAAAGACCGCCGGATAATTCGATAGTGCCAGCTCCCGAACCGTTCGCCAGTCCCCCGGCCAACCCCTAAGCAGCCCCACAGAATCCGTTCAGCCCCGGCTCAGCCCAGCGCCGGCTCCCGCGCCCGGGGACGACCGCAGAACGCGATTCGGCGAGCCCGGTGGCGCACTCGGCAATTCAGGACCGGCGAGGCGATGCCGCGGGGGCCAAATCCATGCGCCGACACGAGAGACATGCGAAAGGGCGTTCGCGCGCGCCGACGGCGCCCATCGACATTGCGGCGAGGCTGCCGGCATCCTGCGTGCCCTCAGCCGATTCACCACTCCCCGCGAATTCATCACTCCCGCGACGTAACCGCCGCACTCCCTTATGGACGCCCAGCCATCCCGTCGGCGGGCGGCGGTGGGTTCAGCTAGCTGTCGGCTATCCCGCTCAGTGCTGCTATGACTCCCGGCCAGCGGCACCCCGGACAGAGGTGTCGCGCGCAAACGTGATACGTCTCATGCCATTCCCGCCAATTCACGCTCACGCCAGGGAGATCTCTTGCTCACGCGGGGGATCGCGACACTGAGAGGTCGGCGCAACGGCCGCCCTGTGACACGCCGCACCCGGACGAGTGCAAGGATGGGTGGCTGGAACAAGAACCAACACGGATCTCCGGTGCCGCAGAATGATCGGTGGCCGTCGGGACGACATCGCGACCCGCGGTGCCATGCCCGCGGAGAGACGAACTGTTTAACCCGACGAGCAGTCAGAGGAGTCAACGGACATGACCTTCTCCGTCCAGATGCCGGCTCTTGGTGAGAGCGTCACCGAGGGCACTGTAACCAGGTGGCTGAAGCAGGAAGGAGACACGGTCGAGGTCGACGAGCCGCTGCTCGAGGTCTCCACCGACAAGGTCGACACCGAGATCCCGTCCCCGGTCGCAGGCGTTCTCACGAAGATCGTCGCCCAGGAGGACGACGTGGTCGAGGTCGGCGGCGAACTCGGCGTGATCGGTGAGGCCGGTTCCGCTCCGGCCCCGGCCGCCGCCCCGGCACCCGCCGCCGCCCCTGCCCCGGCGCCCGCGCCGGCCCCCGCACCCGCCCCGGCCCCGCAGCCGGTCGCCGCCGCTCCGGCGCCGGCCCCCGCCGCGCCCGCCCCGGCCGCTGCCGCCTCCGGCACCCCGATCAAGATGCCCGAGCTCGGTGAGTCCGTCACCGAGGGCACCGTCACCCGCTGGCTGAAGCAGGTCGGCGACCAGGTCGCCGTGGACGAGCCGCTGCTCGAGGTCTCCACCGACAAGGTCGACACCGAGATCCCGTCGCCGGTCGCCGGCACCCTGCTGGAGATCTCCGCGCAGGAGGACGACGTGATCGCCGTCGGCGGTCAGCTGGGCGTCATCGGCAGCGGCGTTGCCGCGGCCGCGCCCGCTCCGGCCCCCGCGCCCGCTCCGGCCCCCGCGCCCGCTCCGGCCCCCGCGCCCGCTCCGGCGCCTGCCCCGGCTCCCGCCCCGGCCCCCGCTCCGGCTCCGGCCGCTGCGGTTCCGGCCCCCGCACCGGCCCCCGCCCCTGCTCCGGCTCCGGCTCCCAAGCCCGCTCCGGTTCCGGCCGCGGCCACCCCGGCCGAGGAGCCCTCCACCAACGGCGGCCCCTACGTGACCCCGCTGGTGCGAAAGCTGGCCGCGGAGAACAACGTTGACCTCGCGACCCTCACCGGTTCCGGTGTCGGTGGCCGCATCCGCAAGCAGGATGTGCTCGCCGCCGCGGAGGCCAAGAAGGCTCCGGCCCCCGCCGCTGCCGTCGCGCCCGCCGCCGCTGCTCCGGTCGCCCCGGCCGCGCCCGCGCCCGCGCCGCGTCCGTCGCTGTCGCACCTGACCGGCACGGTCCAGAAGGCCAGCCGCATCCGGCAGATCACCGCGACCAAGACCCTGGAGTCGCTGCAGACCACCGCGCAGCTCACACAGGTGCACGAGGTCGACATGACCAAGATCGCCGCGCTGCGCAACCGCGCCAAGGCCGCGTTCAAGCAGCGTGAGGGCGTGAACATCACGTTCCTGCCGTTCTACGCCAAGGCCGTCATCGAGGCACTGGCCGTGCACCCGAACGTGAACGCGTCCTACAACTCCGACACCAAGGAGATCACCTACCACTCGGTGGTCAACCTGGGTATCGCGGTCGACACCGAGCAGGGCCTGCTCTCGCCGGTCATCCACAACGCCAACGACCTGTCGCTGGCCGGGCTGGCGCGTGCCATCGCCGATATCGCCAACCGGGCGCGCACCGGCGGTCTGAAGCCGGACGAGCTCGCCAACGGCACCTTCACCATCACCAACATCGGGTCGCAGGGCGCCCTGTTCGACACCCCGATCCTGCTGCCGCCGCAGGCCGCCATGCTGGGCACCGGCGCGATCGTCAAGCGCCCCATGGTGATCAGCGACGACGGCAACGAGTTCATCGGCATCCGCTCGATGGCCTACCTGCCGCTCACCTACGATCACCGCCTCATCGACGGCGCCGACGCGGGTCGCTTCCTGACCACCGTCAAGCACCGGCTGGAAGAGGCGTCGTTCGAAGGTGACCTCGGGCTCTAATACCGGATACGGGCGGCAGGAATGATCGGATGAAGGTCGTGATCGCCGGTTCGTCCGGGTTGATCGGGACGGCACTCGTCGCGGCGCTGCGCCGCGACGGGCACGAGGTCACCCGCCTCGTGCGCCGTCCCGTGCACGCCCGCGACGAATTCACCTGGGACCCCGTCCGTTCCAATCTGGACGAACGTGCGCTGCGCGGCGCCGACGCCGTGGTGAACCTCTGCGGCGCGGGCATCGGGCAGCGGCGCTGGACCGGCAGCTACAAACAGGAGCTGCGCGACAGCCGCATCGTCCCCACCGACGTGCTGGCCGCCGCGGGCGCCGCCGCGGGCGTGCCGACGCTGGTCAATGCCAGCGGCGTGCACTACTACGGCGGCGATCTCGGCGACCGCGTCGTCACCGAGAGTTCCCCCGCCGGAACGGGTTTCCTGGCCGGCCTGTGCGCCGACTGGGAGGCCGCCACCGAGCAGGCCGCCGACGCCGGCGTGCGCACGGTGCTGCTGCGCTCCGCGGTGGTGCTGGCCCGGCACGGTGGCATGCTCGGAATGCTGTATCCCCTCTACTATCTCGGCCTCGGCGGGCGGCTGGGCAGCGGCCGCCAGTACGTGCCGTGGATCTCCCTGGACGACGAGGTCGGCGCGATCATCTACGCGCTCACCCACGAAAGCCTTTCCGGCCCGGTCAACATGGTCGGTCCCGCGCCGGTCACCAATGCGGAGTTCACCCGCGCGCTGGGCCGCGTCATGCACCGGCCGACTCCCCTGATGGTGCCCGCGTTCGCGCTGCGGCTGGCCGTCGGCGAGTTCGCCGAAGAGGCAATCCTGCACGGCCCCAGGGCTATTCCCACCGCGCTCGAGACCGCCGGCTACCCCTTCCAACACCCCACCATCGGCGCGGCACTGTCCGCGACGCTCGGTCAGTCCGGCTGATCCGGCCCGTTGCGGTGGGCGCGGCGCACGTCACAGCGGCCCCGTCGATACCGTGTGGAACGTGACCAATCATCCGTCCGAGCTGCTGGTGCGGGATGCGCGCGAGAGCGATCTCCCCGAGATCCTGGTGATCCACAACAACGCCATCGCCGAGACCACCGCCATCTGGGATACCGAACTCGCCGACCTGGACGAGCGCAAGGCATGGTTCGCGGCGCGGACCGGAGCCGGACATCCGGTGCTGGTGGCCGAGATCGACGGCAAGGTCGCGGGGTACGCCAGCTACGGGCAGTTCCGGCCGAAGTCCGGCTACCGGTTCGCCGTCGAGAACTCGGTGTACGTGTCAGATATATTCCAGCGGCGCGGAGTGGCCACGGCCCTGATGACCCAGCTGCTGGCTCGGGCGCACCGGGGCGGCGTACACACCATGATCGCCGCGATCGAGTCGAGTAACCGCACGTCGATCGCCCTGCACGAGAGATTCGGGTTCCGGATCGTCGGGCAGCTACCGGAGGTCGGGCACAAGTTCGGCCGCTGGATGGATCTCACACTGATGCAAACCGTTCTCGATGAAGGGGTAACGTCGCAGCCGTGAGCACGAGCAGTACGGCCACCGCACCGTTACCCAGCGCGGTATCGGCCCGCTTCGACGGCACACCCCTTTCCGTCGAAAATCTGGGCCTCATCGACTATCAGGAAGCCTGGGAGCTTCAGCGCGCCATCGCCGCCGAACGTGCCGACGGCATCGGGCAGGACCGGCTGCTATTGCTGGAGCACCCCTTCGTCTACACCGCCGGCCGGCGCACCGAGCCGCAGGATCTGCCCTTGGACGGCAGCCCGGTCATCGAGGTGGATCGCGGCGGGAAGATCACCTGGCACGGACCTGGGCAACTGGTCGGCTACCCGATCATCCGGCTGGCCGAGCCCGTCGACGTGGTGGCCTACGTACGCCGGCTCGAGGAGGCGCTCATCGCCGTCTGCGCACAGCTCGGACTGGAAACCGGCCGGGTGGAAGGCCGTTCGGGCGTGTGGGTGCCGGCAACGGAGTCCCAGCCCGAGCGCAAGGTCGCGGCCATCGGCGTGCGCGTCCAGCGCGGGGTCACCCTGCACGGCCTGGCGCTGAATTGCAATTCCAGCCTGGACGGCTTCAATGCCATTGTGCCGTGCGGGATTCGCGACGCCGGGGTCACCACCCTGAGCCGCGAACTCGGGCGCGAGGTCACCGTCGACGAGGTGCGGCCCCTGGCAGCCGATGCGATCGCGCGCGCCCTCGATGGCGATCTGAAGGTGGCCGACCACACCATCTCCCACTGCGTGAAGACGTCGGCCGAATGCCCGGAACCGCTTCCCGCATCGACGACCGATCAGCTCCCGGTGGTGCCGCGAACCGTGCCCGCCGAGGCCGAATGATCATGAGCGTAGGGTGAACCAAGTGACCTCTGTCGATACCCCGGCATCCGATAACACGGCCGCACCCAATGGCCGCAAGCTGCTTCGCATCGAGGCCCGCAACGCCGAGACCCCGATCGAGCGCAAGCCCTCGTGGATCCGCACCCGCGCCACCATGGGACCCGAGTACACCGAACTCAAGGGTCTGGTGAAACGCGAAGGGCTGCACACGGTTTGCGAGGAAGCCGGGTGCCCCAACATCTTCGAGTGCTGGGAGGACCGCGAGGCCACCTTCCTCATCGGCGGTGAGCAGTGCACCCGCCGCTGCGACTTCTGCCAGATCGACACCGGCAAGCCAGCCGCCCTGGACCGGGACGAGCCGCGGCGCGTGGCCGAGAGCGTGCAGGCCATGGGGCTGCGCTACTCGACCGTCACCGGCGTCGCGCGCGACGACCTCGAGGACGGCGGCGCGTGGCTGTACGCCGAGACCGTGCGCGCCATCAAGCGGCTCAACCCGCACACCGGCGTCGAGCTGCTGATCCCGGACTTCAATGCCGTGCCCGAGCAGCTGGCCGAGGTCTTCGAGTCGCGTCCGGAGGTGCTCGCGCACAACCTGGAGACGGTGCCGCGCATCTTCAAGCGCATCCGGCCGGCCTTCCGCTACGAGCGGTCGCTGGCGGTCATCACCGCCGCGCGCGAGGCCGGTCTGGTCACCAAGTCCAACCTCATCCTGGGCATGGGCGAGACCCCGGAGGAAGTCACCCAGGGGCTGCGCGACCTGCACGAGGCGGGCTGCGACATCATCACCATCACCCAGTACCTGCGGCCCTCCCCGCGCCACCACCCGGTCGATCGGTGGGTGAAGCCGGAGGAGTTCGTGGAGCACTCCAAGGCCGCCGAGGCCATGGGCTTCGCCGGGGTGATGGCCGGTCCGCTGGTCCGCTCGTCCTACCGTGCGGGTCGCCTGTACGCCCAGGCCATGCGCCACCACGGGCGCGAGATCTCTCCGGAGATGGCCCATCTGGCCGAGGAGGGCAGCGCGGCGCAGGAGGCGACCAGCGTGCTGGCGCGCTTCGGCTCCTAGCCGATCTAATTCGTGCACTGTGGCCCGGACGCACCGTCCGGGCCACAGTCGTTTTGCGACACCTCGCCAGGTGAACGGCGGGTATCGGCGCGCCATCCAAATCGGTTCGGTCGATTCGTGGACGCGTGCGCGGCGCTGGTGGGAAGCTCGAAGGACCGCATTGATCGACCCCGGGAGCGAGCCATGGTCGAGCGAACGACGACGTCGCAAGGTGTCAACGGCAGGGTGGTCGTGGCCGAAAGGCCGGCCGATATACGGAATGTGGTGCTGGTAGGCCACAGCGGGTCCGGGAAGACCACGCTGGTGGAGGCGCTCGCCGTGGCGGCCGGGGCGGTACCCCGGGCCGGGCGGGTCGAGGACGGCACCTCCGTCTCCGACTACGACGACATCGAGCAGCGACAACACCGGTCCGTGCAACTGTCGGTGGTGCCGATGGGCTGGGACCACGTCAAGGTCAACCTCCTCGACACCCCCGGCTACGCGGATTTCGTCGGGGAACTCAGGGCCGGTCTGCGAGCGGCGGACGCGGCCCTTTTCGTACTCTCCGCCGCAGCGGGCGTGGAGGGCGTGAGCGGGGCGACGCTGGCACTGTGGGAGGAGTGCGCGCGCGTCGGCATGCCGCGCGCCATCGTGCTCACCCATCTGGACACCGCGCGGGCGGACTTCGAGGACATGACCGAGACCTGCCGCCAGATTCTGGGCGGCGGGCGGGCGGAAAGCATACTGCCACTGCATCTTCCGGTGTACGGGCCCAAGGGGGCCGACGGGCACCGGCCGGTCACCGGGCTGATCGAACTGCTCACCCAGCACGTCTACGACTACGCCACCGGGGAACGCCTCGAAACGCCCGCCTCCGAGGAGCAGCGGGAGCAGTTGGAGGAGGCGCGCAACCGGCTCATCGAGGGCATCATCGCCGAGAGCGAGGACGAGACCCTCATGGACCGCTATATCGGTGGCGAGGAGATCGACCTGGCCACGCTGGTCGCGGACCTCGAAAAGGCGGTGGCGCGCGGCAGTTTCCATCCGGTGCTGATCGCCGCACCGCCGCCGGAGGGCGCGCGGCAGGGGCTCGGCACGGTGGAGATCCTGGATCTGATCACGCGCGGATTCCCCACGCCCGCCGAACATCCCGTGTCCGCGACCGGGTCCGGCGGCAAGGCCGCCGCGCTGGCCTGCGATCCCGCCGCGCCGCTGGCCGCCGAGGTGATCCGCACCGCCTCCGATCCCTATGTGGGCCGGTTGTCGCTGGTGCGGGTGTTCTCGGGCACGCTGCACGCCGACGACACCGTGCACGTGTGCGGGCACGGACAGGGCGACACCGGTGATCACGATGCCGACGAACGCGTCGGCGGGGTGTCCGCGCCGTTCGGGAAGCAGCAGCGGCCGCTGCCGCAGGCCATCGCGGGGGACATCGTGTGCGTGAGCAAGCTGTCGCACGCCGAGACCGGGGATACGTTGTCCGCCAAGGATTACCCGCTCCTCATCGAGCCGTGGTCCATGCCCGATCCGCTGCTGCCGGTGGCCGTGAAGGCGCACAGCAAGGCCGACGAGGACAAGCTCTCGCAGGGCCTGTCCCGGCTGATCGCCGAGGATCCGACGGTGCGGCTGGAACAGAACCCCGACACCCACCAGCTGGTGCTGTGGGTGCTGGGCGAGGCCCATCGCGATGTGGCGCTGGAACGGCTGCGGTCCCGGTTCGGGGTGCAGGTGGATGTCATCGACCACCGGGTGGCGCTGCGCGAGACCTTCGCCACCCAGGCGACCGGGCGCGGGCGGCATGTCAAGCAGTCCGGCGGACACGGGCAGTACGCCATCTGCGAGATCGAGGTGGCGCCGCTCCCCGAGGGGTCCGGGATCGAGTTCGTGGACAAGGTGGTGGGCGGAGTCGTTCCGCGCCAGTTCATCCAGTCGGTCGAGAAGGGCGTGCGCGCCCAGGCCGCGCGCGGTGTGGCGGCCGGATATCCACTCGTGGATGTGCGGGTGACGCTGTTCGACGGGAAGGCGCACTCGGTCGACTCCTCGGACGCGGCCTTCCAGATGGCCGGGGCGCTGGCCCTGCGGGAGGCGGCCGCAGCGGCGCGCATCAACCTGCTGGAGCCGATATCCGAAGTGCACGTGGTGGTTTCGGACGACTACGTGGGACCGGTGCTGGTCGATCTGTCCAGCCGTCGCGGCCGGGTGCTGGGCACCGAGCCGGTCGGGCTGGGGCGCACCGCGATTCGTGCCGAGGTGCCGGAGCTCGAGCTCAGCCGCTACGCCGTGGACCTGCGTTCACTGGCGCACGGCGGGGCCACCTTCACCCGCGCCTACGCACGGCACGAGGCCATGCCCACCCAGCTGGCGGAGTCTATGCGGGACAAGGCCGGGAGCAACGGCTGAATCCGGCCGCCACCGATCCCACTGGGTGAGATGACGGCCGTCGCCGCGGTAGCGGCCGCTCGCCGTCCCGATGATCCCGTCGCGAACCGGGCGCACCCGGCCATTAAGCTGGACGCCATGGCAGCAGGCAAGGGCGGTAATCCGTCGAAGGAAGCGAAGGCCGCGGCGAAGGCGGCGCGCAAACAGGCGTCGAAGGAGCGCCGCCAGCAACTCTGGCAGGCATTCCAGATGCAGCGCAAGGAAGACAAGCTGCTGCTGCCGCTGATGATCGGCGCCTTCGTCGGCGTGACCGTGCTGTTCCTGGTGATCGGCCTGATCTTCGGCATGCAGTGGTTCCTGCTGCCGATCGGCCTGCTGCTGGGCGCGCTGGCCGCGTTCATCATCTTCGGCCGCCGGGTCCAGAAGAACGTGTACGCCAAGGCCGAGGGCCAGGCCGGCGCGGCCGCCTGGGTGCTGGACAACCTGCAGGGCAAGTGGCGGGTCTCCCCCGGCGTCGCCGCCACCACCCAGCTCGACGCCGTGCACCGCGTGGTCGGCCTGCCCGGTGTCATCCTGGTCGCGGAGGGTTCGCCGCAGCGCGTGAAATCCCTGCTCGCGCAGGAGAAGAAGAAGGTCTCCCGCCTGGTCGGCGACACCCCGATCTACGACGTGGTGATCGGCAACGAGCAGGACCAGGTGCCGCTGAAGGAACTGCAGCGCTACCTGACCAAGCTCCCCCGCAATATCGACACCAAGCGCATGGACCTCATCGAGGGCCGGCTGTCCGCGCTGGCCACCCGCGGCGGCCCGGCCCTTCCCAAGGGCCCGCTGCCGAGCGGCGCCAAGATGCGCGGCGTGCAGCGCAGCATCCGCCGCCGCTGACCACCGGAACCTTCGAGGCCCGCGTCCCCAGGACGCGGGCCTCGTTCGTTTCCGAAATGCGTTCGGCCACAAGCACTGACGCTCGCACGCCCGGCGGGGTCGTACCGGATGATCAGCCGACGTAGCGGGAGAGGAAGCGGACGACGTCCGGGGTGACAGTGCGCCAGTACTCGTCGGTGTGGGTGCCCGGGGTGACCAGGCCGACCTCGGGGTGGGCGGTGGCGATGTAGCGGCGGCAGCCGTCGATGAAGCGGTCGCGGTCGCCGCACCACACGCCGACGGGGGCAGGGCCCGCCTTGTCGAGATTGCGCAGCGGGTCGAGTGCCGCCCACTGATCGGCGTCGATGAAGGCGTTCCGTTTGGCCATTTCGGTCCACGAGGTGAGCAGCCCCGGCGACATGGCGGCAACCGCCTTCAGCGGCCGGCCCTGTTCGAAGCGGCGGCGCGAGTACACCAGCGCGCCGAAGCCACCCATGGAGGTGCCGGTGCAGGCGAACGGCAGGCCGCCCGGTGCGCCCAGGCGGCGCTGCGCCAGCCAGCCGGGAACCTCGTTGAGCAGCATGGACATCGGATCGTCGCCGGTGCCGTGGTCGTGCCAGTAGTTGTCGCCGCCGTCGAGCGCCACGAAACCGAAGGCCGGGGACAACCGGGTGGCGACCCCGGCGGCCAGCACGTCGCCGATATTGCCGACGGCCGCGGTGCGGGCGGTGCCGTGCAGGCCGTGCAGCAGCAGCGACACGGGCAGGTTCTCGGTGGGGACGCCGGGCGGCAGGATGGTGACCAGGTCCACGTCGCGGCGGCGGGCGGCCGAGTAGACCCGTTCCACCCGGACGACGGGGGTGATGCCGGCCGCGGTCTGCCCGATCTCCGCCGGGTCGACCGCCGCATTGCCGCCCGCGCTGACGGCCGCGCAGGCGCCGGCCAGGCCGAGCAGGCCGGTGGCCGCGAACAGGGACCGCCGGCTGATTCTCCACGCGGCAGCCGGGTAGCCCTCGACCATCGATCCTCCATCAGCACAACATCAGCTATCCGCCCGACGTCAACCTGGCGGCTGCGTCACGGCAAATCGCCGTCACCATACCGATCCAAAGCAAACTGCGGTGAACATTTGGCAACGTCCTGCCGCACACTGCACCAACAGCATCGCAGGTCACAGGCCCGGCGCAGGCTGATGCGCGCGTTGTGCTGGGGTTCGAATCAATCCGCGCGGAAGTCCGCGGCGCGGGTCAGCGGCTGTAGACGAGGGCGGTGCCGGTGGCGCGATCGTGCATGCCGCGGCCGTCGCTGTCGGTGAACAGGGCGGGGATGACGAACAGCAGGATGAGCTGCCGGACCAGGGCGCGAATGAAACCGACCGGCGCCTCGGCATCGACCCGGCTGACCCGCAGCTTCAGGAAGTACTGCCCGGGCGTGAAGCCGAACAGCGTGACCGCGGCGATCCCCAGCACGAACCACACCAGCAGCGTCGGCGTCGACAGCGCCTGGGTGATGACCTCGAAGTGCGAGGGCGGTTGCTGGCCCTTCGGAATGGTCATCTTCGAGATGATGTGCTCGGCATTGGGCCGCACGATGATCGCGGCCAGGCCCATCGAGATGAACCAGTCGACGAGCAGCGCCAGGACGCGGCGGGTGAAGGGGGCGAGCGCGCCGGGTCCGGACGGCGGCAGGCCGAGTTCCTTGCCCTGGTAGTCACCGGGCGGGTTGTCTCCGGATTCGGCGTTCGGTCCGGACAGCCAGGAACCGGTGATGCGAGCCATGGGCCCAGCTTATGCGGCGTCGGCGGGCCGGTTTCGCACCCCTGCCGGTCGGGGTGCGAGGACGGAACCATATATGGGTGCGTCCTAGCTGTTCACCCGGTCCCGGACGGCCGCGCAATCGCTCGGCATCCGAGATTGCCAGGTGGATGCCCGACGGTGAGGATTGTCACGATGGCCGGGCCGGACTTGGCAAGGCCCCTAATTTTTCAGAGTCTTAACAGCCGCTTCGGGCAGGTCGGTGGCAGGATGTCCCTGCTGGTCGAGCATTGCTCGGCGACCGCTGCGGCGTCTTCGCGAACCCGGGGGCACCGCCGAACCCCCGGCCAGCAGTGCGTGTAACACTGGCGAAACACAGCCTTGATTGCAGGGAAACACCGCGTCCATACCGTGTGGTCGCGACGAACCCATGCAGTCACCACTGGCTGGGAACCGATCCGTAAGGAGTACTAAGTGGCGTTCAGCACGGCCGACGAGGTCATCAAGTACATCAAGGAGGAGGAGCTCGAGTACGTCGACGTTCGGTTCACCGACCTCCCCGGTGTGCAGCAGCACTTCTCGATCCCGGCGAAGGCGTTCACCGCTGATCTCGCCGAAGAGGGCCTCGCCTTCGACGGTTCGTCGGTGCGCGGCTTCCAGTCGATCGACGAGTCGGACATGCTGCTGCTGCCCGATTACAGCACTGCTCGGATCGATCCCTTCCGCGCCGCGAAGACGCTGAACATGAACTTCTTCGTGCACGACCCGTTCACCCGCGAGGCCTACTCCCGCGACCCGCGCAACATCGCGCGTAAGGCCGAGGAGTACCTGCGTTCGACCGGCATCGCCGACACCTGCTACTTCGGTGCCGAGGCCGAGTTCTACATCTTCGACTCGATCCGCTACGACTCGGCCATGAACGGCGCCTTCTACGAGATCGACTCGATCTCGGGCTCCTGGAACACCGGCGCCGAGTACAACGCCGACGGCACCCCGAACCGTGGCTACAAGGTCCGCAACAAGGGTGGTTACTTCCCGGTTGCCCCGTACGACCACTACGTCGACCTGCGCGACAAGATCTCGACCAACCTGCAGAACGCGGGCTTCGACCTGGAGCGCGGCCACCACGAGGTCGGCACCGCCGGTCAGGCCGAGATCAACTACCGCTTCAACACCCTGCTGGGCGCCGCTGACGACCTGCAGCTGTTCAAGTACATCGTGAAGAACACCGCGTGGCAGGAGGGTAAGACCGTTACCTTCATGCCGAAGCCGCTCTTCGGCGACAACGGCTCGGGCATGCACGCCCACCAGTCGCTGTGGAAGGACGGCAAGCCGCTGTTCCACGACGAGTCCGGCTACGCGGGCCTGTCGGATCTGGCGCGTCACTACATCGGCGGCATCCTGCACCACGCCCCGTCGCTGCTGGCGTTCACCAACCCGACCGTGAACTCCTACCACCGTCTGGTGCCGGGCTACGAGGCCCCCATCAACCTGGTGTACTCGCAGCGCAACCGCTCGGCCGCGATCCGTATCCCGATCACCGGCTCGAACCCGAAGGCCAAGCGCATCGAGTTCCGCGCGCCGGACTCCTCGGGTAACCCGTACCTGGCCTTCGCCGCCATGATGATGGCCGGCCTGGACGGCATCAAGCGCAAGCTGGAGCCGATGGCCCCGGTCGACAAGGACCTCTACGAGCTCCCGCCGGAGGAGGCCAAGAACATCCCGCAGGCCCCCACCTCGCTGGCGTCGGTCATCGACCGCCTCGAGGAAGACCACGACTACCTCACCGAGGGTGGCGTGTTCACCGAGGACCTGATCGAGACCTGGATCGACATCAAGCGCACCCAGGAAATCGCGCCCGTCAACCTGCGGCCGCACCCGTACGAGTTCGAGCTGTACTTCGACGTGTAAATCGTCGGGTCGCAAGCGATCTCAGGAGCCCCAACCGCACCGCGGTTGGGGCTCCGCCCTTTTCCATACGTCGCCGGAGCCGAGACAGACTGGCCCGCGGCGCGCCTGCGCCTGGTGAATGGGCCGGTTACGCGGGTAGTGCGCTACCCCGGAACGACCGGGTGCGGGCCTATGATCGGCCCATGCCTGTGGACGTGGTGACCACGATCGAGATCGCGCGGCCCCGGGCGCGGGTCGCGGAGTACACGATGGATCCGGCGAATGCCCCGGTCTGGTACAAGAACATCGGGTCGGTGGCGGTGCGAACGCCGGGACCGCTGGCGATCGGGTCCGAGATGGCGTTCGAGGCTCGGTTCCTGGGTCGTTCACTCGCCTATACCTACGCGGTGACCGAGTTCGAGCCGGGCCGTCTGCTGGTCATGCGGACTGCCGACGGGCCGTTTCCGATGGAGACCACGTACGCGTTCGAGGACACCGCGAGCGGCGCCACCACGGTGACTCTGCGCAATCGCGGTGAGCCTGCCGGATTCTCCCGTTTCGTCGGCCCGCTGATGGTGCCGGCCATGCGGCATGCCAATCGTCAGGATCTGAAGAAGCTCAAGGAAATCCTCGAAGCCACCCCGTGACACTTCCGAGGGCTGTCAGGCCAGGAAACTCGCACATGGTTGCGCGAAATTCACTGGGGTGCAAGAGCATTGGGGGCGGACCAGGCGTGGTCCCGGTGGGTGGGGTGGGAGGTTCGGTGGGTGGGAGGAACCGTGGGTAGGACTGCGGGGGACGCGTAAGCACCCTTAGCGTCCCGGGCTGTGAAAACCAAACGTTTTGCACGACTTCGTGTTTCAGTGTTCGCTTTGACTGCTATTGCCGCCGCGGTGTTCGGCGTAGGAGGGCTGCCGACGGCTGTGGCCGCGCCGATCATGCGGGCGGATGCCACTCAGATCACGCTGCAGGGGGCGGTGAATGTCCGGGATGTGGGCGGGTATGTCACCTATACCGGGGACCCGACGCGGTCCGGGAAGGTGATTCGGGCCGATGCGCTGAACAAGCTGACCGATGCCGATGTCCAGAAGCTGGGCACGCTGGGCATTCAGAAGGTGATCGACTTCCGCACGCAGGCCGAGGTGCAGGCGCAGGGTGCGGACCGGCTGCCGGCCGGGCTGACCGCGGTGGCGCGACCCATCGACGACGGCGGCATGTACTTGAAGATGGCGCAGGCCATCGGATCCAAGGATCCGGTGCAGCAGCAGGCCGCGCTCGGCGACGGCAAGGCCGAGCAGATGATGAAGGACGCCTATGTCAGCTTCCTGAGCGCGGATTCGGTGGCCAAGTTCGGTCAGACCATCAAGGACATCGCGGCCGCCAACGGGGCGACGCTCTACCACTGCACGGCGGGCAAGGACCGGACCGGCTGGATGACGTATGTGCTGCTGCGCGCGGTAGGTGTACCGGAGACCATCGCGCGCCAGGACTACCTGCTGTCCAACCAGTACCGTGCCGCGGCCGACGCCGCCCAGCGGGCCCAGCTGAAGGCGGCCGGGATCATGCAGAACCCCGACCTGCTGATCCCGCTGCAGGTAGTGAGTGACGAGTACCTGGACACCGCCGTCAACCAGATGAACCAGCAGTACGGCGATTTCGACCACTTCCTCACCAAGGGCCTGGGCCTGGACGCCGGCACCATCCTCCGCCTCCACCACAACCTGGTGGGCTGAGCCCACCACCACCGGGCCCCGTCGCAGCAGCTGCGGCGGGGCCCTGGTCATCCGGAAAGCGGCTCGCGGCCAGGATGCGGCCCGATCCGCGCGAGTAGCAACAACCGCCCGATTCGGGTATCGCGCTACCCGTGTCGGTGCGACCGGTTCGGCGCAGGATCGTAGTCGTCACAACCCTGTTCGTCACTCATTTCGGGAGGGATGCACCATGAAGCGTCTCTCGGAACGCCGACGGCTCACTGCCGCGGAGTTCGAGACCTGCGCGGGCGAGTTCGAGCGGAGCGGCCGGTCCAGAGCCGCGGCGACGCCACACCGGACCGGTCGCGGCGTGGTCGCACTGCCGCGCCGGGGACGCGGCGAGTACGCACCGGAGCAACTGGCCGGATTCCTGCCGAAGGATATGCCGGTTCATACCCGCCCACACACGGAAACCGTTGCGCTGCAAGCGCATACGCGCGGACTCACCGGTGACTGCCGGCCGCCGTTCGCGTCTTCCGGCGATCGGCGGCACCTGCTGACCGATCACACCTGGCCGTGGATTCTGACCGGGCGGGTCACCAACAGTGACGGCATGGCGGGATCCGGCGTGCTGGTCGGCGCGCGGCTCGTGCTGACCGCGGACCAGCT
Organism: Nocardia sp. NPDC004123; assembly: GCF_053603795.1. NCBI lineage: Bacteria > Bacillati > Actinomycetota > Actinomycetes > Mycobacteriales > Nocardiaceae > Nocardia > Nocardia sp. NPDC004123. The sequence continues at coordinate 251,622 of NZ_JBSGGG010000012.1, read as the reverse complement.
GCGGCCGAGCCAGAGCATCGCCCGGGGCAGCTGGTGGATGACCTTCTCGCCGCACTTCGACAGCGGTGCCGATCCGAACGCGCCGTTCGGTTCGAGCAATGTCAGCGATCTGGCGCACTACAACGGCGGGCGCGACACCGAATACGGCGCCGGGCACGACTTCATGCTGTGCCGGTTGTTCGAGCCCATGGGCCATCGGCTCGGGTTCCTGGGCGCCACCTCGTTCGCGGACAACTGGCGCGGGCTCCAGGTCTGGCACAGCATCGGCTACCCGGCCGACATGGGTGGCGGGACGCGTCCGGCGGTATGGATCAACCAGAGCGTGGAACACGATCACGAGGACGACGACGACTGGTACATCGAGGCCGGGGCGAGCCTCGATGACGGCGACGCGAGTGAGATCTTCTTCTCCTGGTTCGACGACGGCGATGTCCGGCTGTGCGGTGTCGTATCGGGCGCGGAGAGCGTCGACGGCGACCTCGACCATGCCCTCGCGAGCGGCGACGACATGGTGTCCCTGATCAATTGGGGTCGAGCCACCTGGCCCGAGTGAACCTGAAGCGCCGGACATGCCCCGGCCGCGGGCAGATCAGGGGCGGGGTGGCGCGGCGAACGCGGAGAGGTCCAGGGCGGTGGCCTCGGTCCAGCCGGTGGCGCGCAGGTCGTCGGGGGTGGGGACGCCGAGGGCCTCGTGCAGGCCGCGGGCGGCCGAGCGGGCCAGGTCCTCGAAGCCGGTGCGGGTGATCGGCCAGTGCATGGTGCGGCGCCAGTTCTCGATTTCGTGCTGGAGGGTGGGCGCGGTCCAGCCCAGCTCGCGCAGGAGGCGGTCGGCGGTCTCGGAAATCGGTTCGGCGAGATAGTAATTGCCGGTGAGTTCGGCGGAGAGTTTGATGTCGAACTGCTGGAATTGCACGTAGCGATTGCCGGTCGCGGCGAGGATGACGGTGGCGCGGGAGGGTAATTTCGCAAGGCAGCCGGCCAGGCCGTGCACAAACACGTCCCAGTCGGTTGTGACAACTTGCAGGGGCTGGCTCCGGGTGCCCATCGCGGCCGATCATACGCCGTCAAAACATGGCGTCGGCGAAAAACCGTGGCGCCCAGTCCGATCAGCGGAAACCGCGGCGGCGTCGACTGGAGGACCGTCGCGGTTTCCGGGTGATCGGCTTACCGCTGGTGGGACATCGGAGCGGGGCCGAGTACGGCGAGGGGCGTGCGGGCCAGCATTCGCTCGTCGCTTTCCCGCGACGGGAGCAGCTGGCGGGCAAACAATTCCCGCACCCGCCGCGATACCGAGTCGAAGACCGGAATCGACGCAGCCGGCGCCGGAGCGGCCATTGCGTTCATTGCACTCCCCTCGACGTGTCAGGATGTTCGACAATTCATTCTGCCCATCGAACATCGGTGTGGCCGTTAATCTCTCGTGAAGATTTGCTCGCCGGTGCGCGGATCGACGATTCCCTGACGGCCGCTCTCAGCCGAGGATTTCGAGATTCAGGTCGCCCAGCAGATCGGGGTCGGCCAGCATTTCGATGGCGGTGATGCGGCCGTCGACGACGGTGAAATCGAAGACGACGCGCGGGGTGCCCCCGGTCGACCACACCAGGCCGGCGAGGCCGTCGACGAGGGCCGGGCGAGCGGCCTTGGCACGCCCCGCGAAGGTGGTCGCGACCGCCTGTGCGCCACGGACTTCGGGGTCCGCGCCCATGGTGACGCCGATGGCATCGGCGCGCACCACCACGTCGGGGTCGAGCAGTTCCAGCAGGGCGGCGAAGTCGCCGCCGCGGGAGGCGGTCAGGAAGGCGTTGACCACTTCCTGCTGGCGTTCGCGGTCGACGGCGATCTCGTCGACGCCGCGCACGCGGCGCCGGCCGCGGCTGGCGAGTTGCCGGGCGGCGGCGGCGGTTTTGCCGAGAATGGGGGCGATGTCCTCGAACGGGACGGCGAACATGTCGTGCAGGACGAAGGCGAGCCGCTCGGTGGGGGTCAGGGTGTCGAGCACCACCAGCAGGGCGGCGCCGATCGAATCGCCCAGCAGCGCTTCCTGTTCCGGGCCGAAGGCGGCTTCCGGCGCGTCGTAGTCCGCGAGCGCGTCCTCGCGCCGGGTGCCGCGCGACTGGAGCATGTTCAGGCAGACGCGGGAGACGACGGTGGTGAGCCAGCCGGCCAGATTGTCGATCTCATCGGTCTCGGAGCGGCTCAGCCGCAGCCAGGCTTCCTGGACGGCGTCCTCGGCTTCGGCGGAGGAGCCGAGCATGCGCTGTGCGAGCGCTTGCAGCCGCCCGCGCTGCAGCTCGAATTCCCGTGCCACCAGGTCCAGTTCGTCACGCTCGTTGCCCATTGCCGAAGTCTCCTCGATCACGACCGGTCGGTCCATCCGAACCGTGCGGGCGCGTCCGGAAAATCGGGGCCCACATCTCCACGACCGAGCAACCGGGCCGAATGTGACAGCGTCGATGAAACACCAGTTCGGAGGGGTCGAGAGCCGATTCGCCATCGCCCGCGGCGAAGATCCGATCATGGACGCCGCCCATCACGTCGGCTATAACGGCAATGGCCGGAACACCGGCCTCGACCGGCACGGCATGGCCGCCGCATCGCCACGGTGGAAGGAGCAGACGATCTTGTCCTCGGAACTCTCCGACAACCCCGATCACTTCGAGGTGCGACCGGTGGGCCGGGTCCGCTCCCCGCTCACCGACCGCACCGGCGCACCGCGCCAGGCCGACGAGGACGCCCCACCCGCCGATATCGTCCTCGCCCCCGAATTCGCTGCGGCCGCAGCCGATCTGCACCCGGGTATGCGCGTCGTCCTGCTCACCTGGCTGCACGCCGGGAGCCGCGATGTCCTCGCGGTCCGTCCCCGCGGCGACCGCACCCGGCCGCCCACCGGCGTCTTCGCCACCCGCTCCCCCGACCGCCCCAACCCGATCGGCCTGCACGAGGTCACCATCACCACGGTGTCCCCCGAGGTCCTCGGCGTAGCCGGCCTGGAAGCCATCGACGGCACCCCCGTCCTCGACATCAAGCCGGTCCTGGGCAACGTCGAAACCCGCTGACCGGCCCGGCTGGGGCGGCCGGCCGCGGGCCCGGCGTAGGTTGAGGGTCATGGCGGCACCCAGGCATCCGATCCCGGCGGTCGGCACGCAGCGGTTGGCCGCGGCGTGTCAGGCCGAGGTGCCCGCATTGACCAAGCAGCTGATCGCGGCCATCTTCACCGACAATCCGGGGTGGACGGACTACACGGCGGTGCCGCGGGCGGACCTGCGGGACGGGTGCCGGCGGTATCTGACGCGGATCCTGGATCTGCTGGGCGGGCAGCCGCCGGATCCGGACGGGGACGATGTGGCCGCGGCCATCGGGCGGCGGCGGGCCGAGCAGGGCGTGCCGTTGGAGGCCATGCTGCGGACCTTCCGGCTGGGCGGCCAGATCGTCTGGGAAGCGTTGCTGGACAAGGCCGATGACATCGGCTCGGCGGAGACCCGGCAGGTCGGTTCGGCGATGTGGGCGGTGGTCGACGGCATGTCGTCGGCGCTGGTCACCTCGTACCGGAACACCGAACTCGACCGGGTGCGCAGCGATGAGCGGCGCAGGCATTCGCTGATCGAGGATCTGCTGGCGGGGCGGGCGCACGACGCCACCTTCGCCGCGCGGGCGGGACGCGAGCTGAATCTGCCCGCGAACGGGGCGTATCTGGTGGTGGTGGCGCGCGGTGAGGGCGGGCCGCGGCTGCACATGGGGGCGGAGGCGGCGCTGGGAGTGTCGGGGATCCGCTCGGTGTGGCACGAGCGGGTGGATTCCACGGTGGGGCTGGTGTCGCTCGAGCATCGCGGGAGTTCGGCTGTGCTGCACCAGCTTCGGCCGCTGATCCGCGGGCGGGCGGGGGTCTCGCCGGCGGTGCCGGGCCTGGCGGGCATCGATACCGCGCACGGGCTGGCGGTGCTCGCGCTGGACACCGTGCCCGGCGATCAGCAGGCGCTGCTGGTTTCGCTGGACGAGCGCTATCCGGAGGCGCTGCTGCTGCGCTCCCCCGATCTCACCGATCTGCTCGTCGCGCGCACCCTCGGCCCGGTGCTGGACCTGCCGCCCAAGGAGCGCGACATTCTGCTGCGCACACTGACCGTCTGGCTGGCCGAGGACTGCTCGGCGGCCAATGCCGCGCCGAAGTTGCACTGCCATCGCAACACGGTCATCAACCGGCTGCAGCGCATCACCCTGCTGCTCGGCCGCCCGCTCGAGGGGCAGCGGGCCTACCTGGAGCTTTCCCTCGCCCTGGCCGCCCTGGGACTGGCCGGCGCCGACCGCGACTGAGCCGCCGAAAGCCCGCTACTCACGGGTACTAATTGTGCTCTGCGCCCAGCCGCGCCCTGTCATATATGGGCTTCCAGTGCATTGATTGTGCATTTGGTGACCGACAGACTCGATCGGAATGACTCGCATCACAACCGATGGCGGGTTACGAGAGCAATCGAGAACGAGGAGCACCACGAGTGCCGGAATTCGATCTTCTGGTGATCGGCGGCGGTCCGGGCGGTTACGTCGCCGCCATCCGCGCCGCCCAGCGGGGCCTGACAGTGGCCCTGGCCGAGAAGGAACGCCCGGGCGGCGTCTGCCTGAACTGGGGCTGCATCCCGACCAAGGCCATGCTGCGCTCCGCCGAGGTCTTCCACACCATCGCGCACGCCGCCGATTTCGGCATCTACGCCGATAATCTGCGCTTCGACTACGCCGCGGTGCGGCAGCGCAAGGACGGCATCGTCAAGGAGCTGACCGACGGTGTCGCGGGTCTGCTGAAGGCCAATGGCGTGACCGTCATCGAGGGCCACGCGCGTTTCTTCGAAAAGGTCGACAGCACGTCGCCGACCACGGTCGAGATCGTCGAGGCCGGTCCGTCCCCGATCTTCGAGGGCGGCCCGCGCTACGCCGCCGCCCCGACCGCGAACGCCGTCCGGACCGTGAGCGCGAAGGATGTCATCGTCGCCACCGGTTCGATCCCGGCCGTGCTCCCGATCCCGGGCGCGGATCTGCCGGGCGTGATCACCTCCGACGGCGCGTTCGGCCTCACCGAGGTGCCGAAGCGCCTGGTCGTCATCGGCGGCAGCGCGGTGGGCGCGGAGTGGGCCAACCTGTTCCACGAGTTCGGCAGCGATGTCACCGTGGTCGAGATGCAGGATCGCCTGGTTCCGTTGGAGGACAAGGAGATCGGCACCGCCCTGGTGCGCTCGTTCACCAAGCGCGGCATCAGGGTGCTGACCGGCGCGACGGTCACCGCCATCGCCCAGGGCGGCACTGGCCTCACCGTCACCGTCGGCGGCCCGCAGGCGCAGGAGCTCGCCGCGGACGTGGTGCTGGTCGGCGTCGGCCGCCGCCCCAATACCGCCGGGCTGGGCCTGGACGTCGCCGGAATCGACACCGACGCACGGGGTTTCATCCCCGTCGACGCGCAACTGCGCACCGCCGTCGAGCACGTGTACGCCATCGGCGATGTCACCGGTAAGGCGCTGCTCGCGCACGTCGCCTCGCATCAGGGCCTGGTCGCGTCCGACACCATCGCCGGCCACGACGCCCACATCGACTACAACGTCATCCCCGCCGCGACCTTCACCCACCCGGAGATCGCCAGCGTCGGCCTCACCGAGGACGCCGCGAAAGCCGCGGGCCACGACGTCATCACCGCCAAGTTCCCGTTCGCGGCACTGGGCCGGGCCAAGTCGTTCGGCGATCAAGAAGGCTTCATGAAGATCGTCGCGGGCAAGCAGCACCAGGAGGTGCTGGGCGTGCACATCATCGGCCCGTCGGCCAGCGATCTCATTACCGAAGGGGCCCTGGCGATCTCGCTGGAGGCGACCCTCGACGAGCTCGCCGACACCATTCACGCCCACCCCACCCTCGGCGAGATCGGCATGGAGGCCGCCCTGGTCGGGCTGGGCCTGCCGGTTCACGTCGCGCCGCCCCGGAAGCGTTGAGGAGCTCCGTCATGACCACGACCACTTCAGCGGAGCTGACCAAGACCACCGCCGCGCCGCGCAAGACGGCGCGCAAGGCGACCCGCCCGGCCGACCAGGCCGCCGACGCGGCCGTATCGGAAAACCTCCTCGGCGGAGCCGATTTCGGCGGCGCGGATGCGGACACGCTGCGCGAGCTGTACACCGACATGCTGTTCATCCGCCGCTTCGAGGAGCGCACCGCGCAGGCGTACCAGCAGGCCAAGATCGGCGGCTACTGCCACCTCAACCTGGGTGAGGAAGCCACCGTCGTCGGCGTCGGAAAGGCCATGCGCCCCAACGACTATCTGTTCACCAACTACCGCGAGCACGGCTACGCGCTGGCCAAGGGCATCGAGCCCGGCCGCGTCATGGCCGAGCTGTACGGCCGCTCCACCGGTACCTCCAAGGGCTGGGGCGGGTCGATGCACATGTACGACACCGAGACCCGTCTGCTCGGCGGCTACGCCATTGTCGGCGGCCAGGTTCCGCTCGCCATCGGCGCGGCGCTGGCCATCGACTACCGCGGGGGCGACGACGTCGTGGTGTGCCAGATGGGTGAGGGCACCACCAATATCGGCGCCTTCCACGAGTCGCTGAACATCGCGGCGCTGTGGAACCTGCCCGTCGTGTTCCTGGTCATCAACAACCAGACCGGCATGGGCACCACCGTCGAGAAGTCCTCCGCCGAACCGGATCTGTGGAAGCGTGCGTCGTCCTACCGCATGCGGGGTGAGCGTGTGGACGGCACCGACGTGCTGGCCGTGCGCGAGGTTGCGAGCGATCTCATCGAGACCGCCCGCCGCGAGGGCAAGCCCGCGCTGCTCGAGGCCGTCTCCTACCGCCTCAAGGGCCACTCGGTCGTCGACCCGGCCAAGTACCGCACCGAGGACGCCGTCTCCACCGCCGTCGAGCACGACCCGATCGTGCTGTGGCACAACCGTCTTCTCGACGCGGGCGTGCTGGGCGAGGATTCCGCCGCCGCCATCGAGGCCGACGTCAAGGAACGCGTCCGCGCCGCGGTCGATTTCGCCGATCAGTCCCCGCACCCGGACCCGGCCACCCTGTTCGATTACAACTACGCGACCCCGGTCGCGGGCGATTCCCATCGCCTGCCCGGCGATCCGCTCTTCACCGCCTAAGGACATCACCGTGGCTGTCATGACCTACCGTGAAGCGCTGCGCGAGACCCTCCGCGAGGAGATGCGGCGCGACGACGACGTCCTCCTCATCGGGGAGGAGATCGGCGTCTTCGAGGGCTCCTACAAGATCACCGCCGGCCTGCTGGCCGAGTTCGGCGAGAAGCGGGTGCGCGACACCCCGATCGCCGAAGAGGGTTTCGTCGGCGCGGCCATCGGCGCCGCCATGCTGGGCCTGCGCCCGGTCGTCGAGATCATGACGATCAACTTCTCGCTGCTGGCGCTGGACCAGATCGTCAATCACGCCGCCAAGATCTACGGCATGTTCGGCGGGCAGACGTCGGTGCCGATGGTCATCCGCACCCCCGGTGGCGGCGGCCAGCAGCTCGGCGCGACGCACTCGCAGAACATCGAGCTGTACTACGCGTTCGTGCCGGGCCTGAAGGTGGTCGCGCCGAGCACGCCCGCGGATGCGAAGGCGCTGCTCAAGGCCGCCATCGACGACGACGATCCGGTGCTGTTCCTGGAGAACCTCTCGCTCTACAACACCAAGGGCGAGGTGCCGGACGACCTGCCGCCCGCCGAGATCGGCAAGGCCGCGGTCACCCGCGAGGGCACCGACATCACGCTCATCGGCTACTCGCGCATGGCCACCGTGTGCACCCAGGTCGCGGAAAAGCTTGCCGCGGAGGGCATCTCGGCGGAGGTCGTCGACCTGCGCAGCCTGCGGCCGCTGGATCGCGACACCATTGTCGCCTCGGTCAAGAAGACCGGTTGCGCCGTCATCGGCGAGGACGACTGGCTGACCTACGGCATCGGCGCGGAGGTCGCGGCCTCCATTTCCGACGGTGCGTTCGACTACCTCGACGCCCCGGTGCGCCGGGTGGCCATGGCCGAGGTGCCGCTGCCCTACGCCAAGCCCCTGGAGAAGCTGGCGCTCCCCTCGCCGGACTCCCTGTACAGGGCCGCCCTCGAAACCCTTGCCGCCGTGGGCAAGCGACGCTGAGAACCGGAAGGAATCATGCCTGAAGTAACCATGCCCCGGCTCTCCGACACCATGGAGGAGGGCATCGTCTCGGCCTGGCTCAAGCAGGTCGGCGACCAGGTCAAGGCCGGCGAGATCCTCGCCGAGATCGAGACCGACAAGGCGCTGATGGAGCTCGAGGCCTACGAGGACGGCGTGCTCGAGCAGATCATCGCCGCGCCCGGCACCACCGTCGCCATCGGCGAGCCGATCGCGATTCTCGGTGACGGCAGCGGGGCGTCCGCTCCGGCTCCGGCCGCGGCTCCCGCCCCCGCCCCCGCGGCTCCGGCTCCGGCTCCGACGGCCGATACCGCGCAGGAAAATTCGGCTCCTCCCGCCGGAAACGGCAGTGCCCCTGCGGTTCCGGCCGAGTCCGGTGAGCGCAAGAAGTCGTCGCCGCTGGCCCGCAAGGTCGCCAAGGAACTCGGCGTCGACATCGCCGCCGTGACCGGCACCGGCCCCGGCGGCCGCGTCACCAAGCAGGATGTCGAAAACGCGGGCAGCACAGCCGCTCCGGCCGCTGCCGCCCCGGCTCCCGTCGCCCCGGCTCCCGTCGCCCCGGCTCCCGCGATCGCTCCGGCCACCGGCGACTACGAAGAGATCCCGCTGACCACCATCCAGCGCGTCTCGGCCCAGCGGCTCACCGAGTCCAAGCAGCAGGCCCCGCACATCTATCTGACCAGTGCGATCGATGTGACCGAGCTGCTCGCGTTCCGCGCGCAGATCAACAAGACCTTGGAGGAGACCGGCTCCGGCAAGGTCAGCGTGAACGACCTGCTGGTGAAGGCGGTCGCCACCGCGCTGCGCCTGGATCCGGCGGTCAACGTCTCCTTCGCGGGCGACAAGCTGTTGCGGCACAACGCGATCAATATCGGCATCGCGGTCGCCACCGAGGCGGGCCTGCTGGTCCCGGTGATCCACGACGCCGACCGCAAGAGCGTGTCCGCCATCGCCGCCGAGGGCCGTGACAAGGCCGCCCGGGCCCGCGACCGCAAGCTGCGCGGCGAGGACATGTCCGGTGGCACCTTCACCATCTCCAACCTGGGCATGTTCGGCATCGAGCAGTTCACCGCCGTCATCAACCCGCCGGAGTCCGCGATCCTCGCGGTCGGCGCGGCCCAGGACGAGCTGAAGCTGGACGGCGAGAAGGTGGTGGCGCGCAAGATCCTTCGCGTCACGCTGTCGGCCGATCACCGTTCCATCGACGGCGCCGTCGCGGCCCGCTTCCTGCAGCAGTTGAAGGAGCTCATCGAGCATCCGCTGCGCATCGTGACCTAGTCACGCCCCGATCGCCGTCCGGTTTTCGATCCAGGATCGGACGACGTCGCCCGCCACCCGGCGCGCGCGGTTACCCATGCCACTCCGCGCGACCGGCAGCCGTACTCACCCGGCGGCGGGTGGTGAACGCCGGATGGCGTGGACCGGGTTTACCCGGCCGGTTCCCGCCATCCGGCTTTTCGCGTCGCTACGGCTAGCCTCGGGCGTGCCTATTCTCGAATCCATGGGGTTGCGGCGGTTCCCGAAACTGACCTTCGGAGTATTCGCAGTGACGGCCGTGGTGAACGTCCTGCAATGGCTCGTCCCAGGCAGGCTGGCGCACCTGGAGCGGACTCCCTCAGGGCTACAGGGGGATTGGTGGCGCTCGGGCACAGCACTGTTCGTGCAGGATGGCGGATTCGGCGGCGCAGCAGTGAACCTGGCGTTCTTGCTGGCGCTCGGCATGCTTGCCGAGCAGGTGCTCCCGCAGTCCCGTTGGCTGGTCCAGTATTTCGGGATCGGGCTGGTGGTCGAGTTCATCGCGTACGCCTGGCAGCCGGTCGGCGGTGGGAACTCCATCGCCGATTGCGGTCTTGCCGGAGGGCTCGCAGTGGCGTTGTGGCGGCGGGACGAACGCCTGCCACGTTGGTCGCTGACCGTCGTAATGCTATGGAGCGCAGCCATGTTCGCCACCCTGGGAGACCAAGCGTGGTTGCCTGCGGTGTTGGTATGCGCGTTGCTCGTCGGGCCCGCGAATCTGATGGCGGCGCGTGGCCTGGACCTTCGCCGGCCGGTAGCCGGTCTGCTCGTGCTTGTCGGCCTGGTCCTCGCTGCAACTGCGAATATTCATGGCGCGGCCTTGATTCTGGGCACCGCCGCTGCGGCCAGTTCTGCCACCGGAGGTCCACACCGACGCCAGGAAACCGCCCCCTCCACACAGGGCTCACCTGCGTAAAGCCTGGTGACGCCGGGCATTCCCCGCGCTGGATCAGGAAGCGGCGCGGTCGACCGGCCTGGGCGGCGTCGACGCTCTCCACGACGGCCACTGCGCACCGAAGGGGGTGGACTTCAGCGCCGCGCGATCGTTGTCGGTGGTGCTGTAGCCGGGCCTGCCGAGCCGCGGACGGACGTTCGAGCCCTGCTAACATCGCTGGTCGAGACGTGAATTCGCGCTGAACACGTTGCTCCCAGACGGTCGGAGAGGTGGATGGTGGGCGACGCCCGGACCGAACGATGGGCCGAACATCGGGTCGAGATGCGGCGCACCCTGATCGACGCGGCCATCCGCGTGATCGAGGCCGAGGGAGCGCAGGCCAGCATGCGCGCCATCGCCGCCGAGGCGAAGGTCTCCAAACCCACGCTCTACCGGTTCTTCGCCGACAAGGCGGATCTGGCGCTCGCCATCGCGGATCGGGCCAAGCAGGACATCGTGCACGGCCTGGCCGAGGTGCGCCGGCAGCCGGCGGGCAGCGCCGGGGCAATGCTGCACGCCGCGCTCGCCGGATACGCCGCGCTGATCGTGGATCATCCGCAGATCGCGCGGTTCCTGTTCCTCGGCACGGAGAGCCCGGCGGCCAAGTCGCTCGAGAATTGGCAGGCGATCCGCGCCGAGGTCGCCGATCTGGTCGTCCTGATCATCGAATCGTCCGGCGCCACAACGACGGTCGACGCATCCCTCTACGCCTCGATGATCGTCGGGGCGGTGGAGGGCGCGGCGAACTGGTGGTCGGCCGCCGAAATGCCCGGCCCGGCCGAGGAATTCGTCGCGGTGACGGAATCCGTGGTGCGCGCGATCATCGAGCGGGCCGCGACCGCCGCCGGGGTCACCATCGATTTCGACCGGCCGCTCGCCGCCGCCTCTTGACCTGCGCGGGCGGCAGCCCTGCGGCGTAGCGCGCGACGTCGCCGATTCAACTTCCACCCGCCCTACGCTCCGTCGGCAATGCCGAGATCGTGATCACCAGAGCGACCAACGGCATCGGCAAGGAGATCGCGCGTGGCCTCGCAGCCCGCCGAGCCCGGCTCACCCTGATCGCCCGAAATCCGCAGAAGGAATCCACCCTGGTCGTCACCTGCGGCCTGGGCTGCGGGTGGCAACAGTCCACCCCCTGCTGACCCCGGAGCAACGAATGCCCATGTCCTCACCCGCTCCTGACCCCCTTTGCCGAATCGAGTAACTCATCGGCCGTCCGCAACCTGTGGCGAACCGTCCGGAATTCATAAATTCGTATCAGCTCGATGAATCGCGAAACCGGATACCGAAATCGAATTCCGGACGGACGCCGACAGTATTCAACGAAAGGACGAATCGATGACCACCAAGACCGAGACCCTGTACTACCGGGACCAGCAAGCCTGGCGTGACCTGCAGGAATTCCTGCCGCCCCGGCTACGTCTGGACGACACCACCGCGCCCGAAGAAGATTTCTGGGAATGGCGCGGAAATACCGTTCACCTGGACCGTTACCGCAATCCGAATGCCGCGGCGAAAGTCGTCCTGCATCACGGCGTCGGCACCAATGGCCGGCAGATGAGCCTCATTCTCGGCGCACCGCTGGCGCAGCGCGGCTTCGAGACCGTCGCCCTCGACAACCTCGGCTACGGCCTGACCCGGCTCGCGCCGGGCACCATCCCCAGCTATGACGACTGGGTCGATCTGGTGGTGGACTTCCTGGCCTACGAGCAGTCCCGCGACGATCGGCCGATCGTGCTCTACGGCCTGAGCGCGGGCGGCATGCTGACCTACCACGTGGCGGCCAAGGCCCCCAAGGGCACGCTGCGCGGCATCGTCGGCATGACCTTCCTCGACCAGCGCAGTCAGCAGGTCAAGGACGAGACCGCGCACGACATCGTCACCGCCCGGCTGGGCGGGCCGCTCATGGGTGCACTGGCCCACACCCCGGCCAAGGGGTTCAAGTACCCCATGACGTTGGCTTCCAAGATGTCCGCGCTGGTGAACGACAAAGCGGCACTGAAGGTTATGACCCGCGACAAGACCTCGGGTGGCAACTCGGTGCCGATCCGGTTCCTCGACTCCTACATGAGCTACCAGCCGGCCGTGGAACCCGCGGACTTCGACGCCTGCCCGGTACTGCTCACCCAGCCCGCCGAGGACCGGTGGTCGCCGTTGCACCTGAGCACGCCCGTGCTCGATCCGATCACCAAGGTGCCGGTGCAAACGGTCATGCTCGACAACGCCGGCCACTACCCGATCGAGGAGCCGGGCCTGCAGCAGATGCAGGACGCCATCGCCGAGTTCGTCACCAAGTACACGCAGTAGCGAGTGCACGCGGTCACACGGACCGCGTCCCGGAACCACGGAGTTACTAGAATCGGCAAGGACATGTCCAACCGGTTCATGGGAGCTCCGTGGTTCACTGGGATGTACCGCGCTCGACGATGGGCGCACTGCTCATGACCCGGCTCGGCGAGGAGCACGGGCTCTCCACCGAAACCTGTTTGCGGGCAAGCGGTATCACCGAGGCGCAACTGGCCGATCCCAGCGGGGAGGTCGATGCGGCCGACGAGTTGGCCATCATCGCCAACCTCGTCCGGGAGCTCGGCGATCCGCCCGGCCTCGGAATCACGGCGGGAACCCGATTCCGGCTCACCTCCTACGGACTGTGGGGCTTCGCACTGATCAGCAGCCCCACCCTGCGCTCGGCCATCCGGGTCGGTTTCCAGTTCGCCGAACTGAGCTTCTCCCTGAGCGAGACCACCCACCGGGAATCCGGTGCGAGTCTGGAGCTGGCCCTCGAACCGCTGCGCATCCCGCCGGAGTTGCGCCGCTTCACCATCGAGCGCGACATGGCGGGAATCCAGACCCTGCACCGCGATCTGCTCGCCGTACCCACCGCACTGACCCGGGTGAGTTTCGCCTTCCCCGCTCCCCCGGCCGACACCCTGCCACGCTACGAGGAAATCTTCGGCATGCGACCGGAATTCGACGCGGACGAGAACATCATCGCCTTCGACAGCGCGCTCGCCGACGCCCCGCTGCCGCAGGCGAACGAGCAAACCGCCACGATCGCCATGCAGCACTGCCGCGAACTGCTCGACCGCCGCCGTGCCCGCACCGGCATCGCGGGACAGGTTCGCAATATCCTGCTCGAGCACCTGACCGAACCCCCCGACGCGGTCGCCATCGCGGACTCCCTGCACCTGAGCGAACGCACCCTGCGCTACCACCTCGCCCAGGAGGGCACCTGCTACCGCGCCCTGCTGGACGAGGTACGGGAACGCCTCGCCGAAGAAATGCTGGTGGCCCAGGGCCTGCCGGTCGCCGAAATCGCGCAGCGCCTCGGCTATCTCGAGGTGTCGAGCTTCTCGCAGGCCTTCCGACGCTGGAAGGGCATGGGCCCGCGCGCCTTCCGCCAGCTGCAACCCGCCTAGCGGGCGACACCTGCCGCCCGCAGGTACGGCCAGAGTGCCGAGCGCGCATGCCGGAGGAATGGTTCCTCGGCCGTCGTTCCCCGAGTCGAGAGGGCGGCACGGATCCGCGCGCGGAAGACGGGTTCGGTCATGCCGAACTCGACCAGGATGTCCCCGGGGTTGGGGCCACCGTACGGCTGCCAGATCAGGGCGAACTCGACGATGGCCCACTCGTGACTCCGCACCGGGGTCAGAAAGCCGATTCTTCGAGGGTCATGATCTCGCTGTCGAGCGCGGCGAGGACCTCGAGGTCGGCGTCCAGTCCGGGCAACACCTGCTGGGCGAAGAATGTCGCGGTGGCGACCTTGCCCTCGTAGTAGCGGCGATCGGTCTCGGCCGGGTCCGAATCGAGTGCGGTGAGGGCGGTTTCGGCGCCGGCGAGCAGGCGCCACCCGATGAGGAGGTCGCCGACCGCCAGCAGGAAGCGGACCGAGCCGAGACCGACCTTGTACAGCTCGTCGGGCTGTTCGCCGGCGGCCAGCAGATAGCCGGTCAGGATCCCCGCCATGTCCTGGACCCGTTCCAGCGCGACCGACAGCTGATCCTTGGCGAGCTTCAGCTGCTCCGGACCGGCGGCTTCCGCGGTCCGGCGCACCTGGGCGAGCACGTGTCCCAGGGCGACGCCGCGATTGCGGGCGATCTTGCGGAAGAAGAAGTCCTGCGCCTGGATGGCGGTGGTGCCCTCGTACAGCGAGTCGATCTTGGCATCGCGGATGTACTGCTCGATCGGGTAGTCCTGCAAGAAGCCCGAACCGCCCAGGGTCTGCAGCGATTCCGCCAGATACTGGTAGGCGCGTTCGGAGCCCACCCCCTTCACGATCGGCAGCAGCAGGTCGTTGACGGCTGCGGCCAGTTCCGGGCCCGCGCCGGAAATGTGTTGCGCTACTACCTCATTCTGATGTCCGGCCGTGTAGAGGTAGATCGACCGCAGCCCTTCGGCGTAGGCCTTCTGCAGCAGCAGGGATCGGCGCACGTCGGGGTGGTTGATGATCGTCACCTTCGGGGCCGTCTTGTCGGCCTGCCGGGTCAGATCCGCGCCCTGCACCCGCTGCTTCGCGTAGTCCAGCGCGTTCAGGTAGCCAGTGGACAGCGTGGCGATCGCCTTGGTGCCCACCATCATCCGGGCTTCCTCGATCACCTTGAACATCTGCGCGATACCGTCGTGCACCTCGCCCACGAGCCAGCCGACCGCGGGAACGCCGTGCCCGCCGAGGGTCAGCTCACAGGTGGCCGAGGCCTTGAGACCCATCTTGTGCTCGACATTGGTGACGAACACGCCGTTGCGGTCGCGGAGCTCACCGGTCTGCGGATCGAAGTGGAACTTCGGCACGAAGAACAGGGACAGGCCCTTGGTGCCGGGACCGGCGCCCTCCGGCCGCGCCAGCACCAGGTGCGCGATGTTCTCGAACAGATCGTCGGAATCCGCGCCGGTGATGAAGCGCTTGACGCCCTCGAGCCGCCAGGAACCATCCTCCTGCCGAACGGCTTTCGTCCGGCCCGCGCCGACGTCGGAGCCCGCGTCGGGCTCGGTGAGCACCATGGTGCCGCCCCAGTTCCGCTCCGTCATCAACTTCGCCCAGTGGCGCTGCTGCGCGGTGCCGACGCCGTGGAGAACATTGGCCATCATCGGGCCGATCAGGTACATGTAGGCGGCCGGTTGCGCACCGAGCACGAATTCCGAGATGGCCCAGGAGACCATCGCGGGCGCCGGCATCCCACCGATCTCCTCGGCCTTGCCCACCCGCCACCAGTCCGCGTCGTACCAGGCCCGGACGGCTTGCTTGAAGTCTTCGGGCAGCCGCACCGCGTGTGCCGCCGCGTCGAAAACCGGTGGCGTGCGATCGGTTTCGGCGTAGGGTGCCGCCACCGGCCCCTCGGCGAGACGGGCCGCCTCGGCCAGCATGGTGCGCACGGTGTCGGCGTCGAGGTCACCGAAGGCGCCCGCGTCCAGGACGGTCCCGAGCCCGAACACCTCGAACAGGTTGAATTCGAGGTCGCGGACGTTGCTCTTGTAATGGCTCACGAGTCACCACTTTTCGAGAAACGGAACGGGCTGACAATGGCTTGTTAATGACCGATAAGTAAGGAACCCGTATCAATTCACGCCATTCACGCACTGGTAGCAGGCAATTCGAATCGATTAAGTGAATGGCCGCTAAGTGGTGTAATTCACCGGGCCGCCGCACGGACGCCGATCGGGGCCGCCTCGATCCGCTCGCCGACAGCAACCAGGACGTCGACGAGATCGTCACGCCACCGCAACCGCGGATTGCGCACGGCCTCGATGACGACCGTGGTGGACGCGCGGATCAGCAGCCGCGCCACCGCCGCCGGGATCTCGGGCCGGACCGCCTGCAACATGCGCCCCCACTGGGCGATGCCGTCCAGGCGGACGCGCCGGTAGCGCTGCACCGCGTCGGTGGGCAGGTGGCGGGTTTCGCTGACGGTGATGGCCAGCAGGTCCGGTTCGTCGACGCCGAATCGCGCGAAGCTGCGCATCAGCGAGCGCATCGACGCCTCGGCGCTGCGGGTCTCCGCGACCGCCCGTACCAGCGTCAACTGCAGCCACTCGTCCTGGCGGCGCACGATCCGGTCGAGCAGCTCGGCCTTGTTCGAGAAGTGGTAGTACAGCGCGGGTCCCGAGACCCCCACGGCCGCGCCGATGTCCTCGATGCCGACGGCGGCGAAACCGCGGGTGCTGAAAAGCCGGGCGGCCTCGGCGAGCATCCGCTCGGACCGGAGCGCTCGATCCAGTGCGGTATTCGCACCGTCGAGCCGCGCGGATCGCGTCGGCGGACGTCCCGCCGTCCGATCCGGCAGTTCGGTCCGGATCACTTCGGCGACAACGGATTCGAGCAGCTGCGCGGCGATCGGCAGCGGCAGCTCGGTCCGGTGATAGGACGGGCTGACCGCGACCGACAGCACACACCAGCTCAGCAGTTCGACATCGGCGACGTTCAGTTCGGGACGGCAGCCGCGAATCCAGTGCCTGAGGTATCCGGTGAGCCGGGCGGCGCGCAGCAGCACCGCGGTCCGGTCACCGGGCGTCAGATTGCGGAACTCCAACTGCCACAGCCTGGGCAGCTCACGCAGTTCGAGCGCGACCCGGACCAGAGCGGCCGGTACCGCCGCCCCCGACGGGTCGGCCCGGTGCGCAGCCTCGACCCGCGTCAGGGTGTCGTCGAGGCCGACCAGCAGGCACTGCCCGAGCAGTTCCTGCTTACCGCGGAAGTGCCGGTACAGCGCCGGCGCCGAAATACCCACGGCCGCCGCGATATCGGACATGGAGGTGCCGTGATAGCCACCGTGCGCGAAGGCGTCCAGTGCGGCGTTCAAGATCATGGAACGCCGGGTCGGGGGTCGTTTCCTGGTCGCGGCGGTTCTCGTCCGCCGGGGCGCCGGTGCCGACATCCGATCAGCTCTCGGGCTCACCGACGGCAGCCGATGCCGCCGCCGCAGGGCAGCCAGGAGGCGAAGTCGGGCTTGCCGCCACCATAGCGATCAGGGTCGAAGATCAGGGGTTCGGGATAGAGCTGCTCGCTGGTTGTAGTGACGTTCACGATGGGAAGACTCCCTATTGGTACCGCCGGTACCGATACCGACGGTACCAAGTGTGTCCCGCCAGGCGGCGTCCGTCAACAGTGCGTCCCAGACAGAGAAGACACCCCATCCGGAGCGACCCGCATCACATCGCCGGAGCGCGATGCAGTTCCTTGCGGTCGTAGTAGCCCGTCACCACCAGGCCCACCAGCAGACCGATCAGCAAACCCAGCAGGGTCATCCAGAATGCGTGACTCAGCCCCGCCGAGCCGTCGCCGTTGAAATAGAGGATGGCGCGCACCCCGAGATACACCTGATGCATCGGCTCGAAATCGGACAGCCACGCAACGGGTTTCGGGATCGCCTCGACCGGGACGGTACCGCCGGACGACGGCAGGCCCAGCACGATGAACAGCACCAGGTTCACCAGCATGCCCAGGGTCCCCAGCGCGGACACGATCGACAGGGCGGTGACTCCGACCGCGATGATGCCGAACGTGCTGTAGAGGAACAGCAGTAGCGGGCGGTCGATCGGCATGCCCAGCCAGTGCCCGATCCCCATGAAGATCGCCGCCACCACGGGTGCGACACCGGTGATGATGCCCCATTTGAGGAACAGCGTCCGCAACCGGGAGATCGGCACCGGCGGATAGTGGACGTACCAGGGTCCGAATTCGGTGGGCGCGAAACCCAGTGCGGAATCGACCATTCCATTGATCACCATCGCGCCGGTGAACCCGGCCAGCAGGACCATCACCGTGTAGAAGAAGGCGGTGAGGCCGTTACCCGTGCCGCTGGGCAGCGGATGGAACGGTGTGACGGTCACGTCGATCGGCGCGGCCAGCATGAGCTTGCTGAGCCCCGGCAGCTGCGGCGCGGGAGCCCCGGCGGGCGCCTGCAACTGAGTGTTCACCGTTGCGGTGAGACGTTGGCCGACAGTGTCGTTGGCCTGTTTCAACGCCGTACCGGCGATACTCTGCACTATCTGGGCGCTGAAGGTGCCGGCGCGCGGATTGGTGTACACCGTGATCTGCGGCTGCGTCACGTCCCCGGACACCACGCTCGCGGCGGCGAAAATGCCGAGCCGCTTGGTGAAGTCACTCGGGATGACGATCGCCCCGTACACCTTCCCCGAGCCGAGTTGGTGCTCTGCCTCGTTGATGCCGAGCACCCGCAGATCGACCTTGTCGCCCGGAATCTGCTGCACGAGCGCATCACTGATCTGCTTGCCGACATTGGTGGGCTGCCCGCCGATCACATCACCGGAGTCCTGATCGACCAGCGCGATCGGAAATGCGTGCAGATGCTTCGCCGGATCCACCACATACGCCAGATACATGGTGGCCAGCAGCGCCATCAGCAGCGACACCACCACGGCCGGAGCCAGCCACACCCGCACGCTCTTGCGCGGGACGCTCGCCGGAACCGTCTCCTCTACGTTCGCCATGCGCGCACCCAGCTCTCTCGGTTCGGGGGTTGGTGCCGGTGACCTCTCGGACGAATGCGTCGATGGACTCCCGCATCTGGGTGAGGCCGGGTTCCTCGAGCAGCCGGGGCGCGCGGGTTCAGGTACTGATCGAGGTGGATATCGTTGCCCTTCCACTCCCAGAATTCCTCGGCCGGCAGGTCGTCTTCGGCCGTGATCCGCAACCGGGGCGGCAGAAACTCCTGGAGTTCCCGCCACGCGGTTCGATCGCGGTGGAGGGTGGCGCATTCGGATTCACGCTTCATCGAAAACTCCTCCGGGTCAAGCAGTTACGACGGCTACCCCTCCGAGCGGGGTGGGTTGGTGATGCATGGCCGGATGCTCGAACAGCAGTTTGCCCGCCGTTCGCCACGACTTACATCGTGGCCAGAAAGCGAAGGCCCGTCAACAATGCGACCTCGCTCCGAATCTCGATCCGAGGACCGATGCTCGAGTGACGGTTGCCACGCGCGCGACATGATGAGAAGATTTGTTAGTAACTCTCTCATCCTGTCGTCCTGTGCAGTCGACAGGATCGGTTGATCAAAGGAGATCCACCATGACCGCCGCCGTCGCGCTCGACCACGAGTCCCGAGGTGCACGCCCCGAACGCCGCCCGTTCGGACCCGGCAGCCGGATGTGGGAGGACACCGGACTCGTCACCTTCTCGCTGACGGCCGGCTCGGCATTCCTGCTGCAGACCATGGAGCCCTCGATCGCCGCGGTGGTGGACGAGCACTCGACGTTCCGCACCGACGCACTCGGCCGGGCGGCCCGCAGCATCGCCTCGGTGATGATGTGGATCTACGGCGGCGAAGAGGGGCTCGCGGAAGCCGACCGGCTGCGAAAGATGCACGCCACCTTGAACTCCACGGACGCACAGGGCGTCAAGCACCGCGCCCTGTCCTCCGGCCCCTGGGCCTGGGTGCTCCACACCGCCATCTTCGCCTTCACCGAGGGCAACAAGTACTTCTCCAGCGATCAGTTGACCGAGGCGCAGAAGGAGTCCTATTACCAGGAGGTGGTGCAGCTCATGCGCAACTTCTCGGTGGCCCCCAAGGAGATTCCACCCACTTACGCCGACTGGCTGCCCTGGTTCGAGGACCAGATCGAAAACCACCTGGTACCTACGAATGTGGCCTACGACTACCTGAAGGTCATCCGGAACATCGCCCCGCCCAAGCAGATTCCCGCGCCCCTGCACCCGGTGTGGCGCGTCGCGACCAAACCCGTTGGCCGTCTCCAGTACTTCTTCACCGTAGGCACCACCCCCGACGCCATCCGCGACAAGCTCGGGCTGGAATGGACCGCGAAAGACGAACGCGCCCTGCGCGTCCTGGGCTGGACCATCGGCCGCACCGTCCCTCTCCTCCCCGAGCGCGTCCGCTACTTCCCCATCGCCTACGAGGCCCGCCGCCTCGAACGCGACCGCGCCCGCCTCCGCAAGATGATCAACCTCCGTCCCGTGTAATCACCGGGGGGAGCTCTCAGCGTAGGGAACCGGGCGAGATGCCACGGTCAGAGCTCCCCGTCAGGACAGCGGCCGGACCGGGTGGCGAAGCAGGGTGCGCATGGCGGCGTCCTGGGTCCGGCGCGGGTCCGAGAGGTAGATCTCGTGGTGGCGGCCGTTCATGGTCAGGTGGTGTTCGGCCATGAAGGCTTCCATGCGGGCGAGGGTCTCGGGCTCGGTGGCGTACGGGCCGCGGTGCATGACCTGGATGGCGTCGCCCTCGGTGAGCTGTTCGAAAGTGGCCCCGGAGACCATGTCCGGGGTCACCGGGCCGGGCATGCGGATCATCATCGTCCAGTGCCATTCGTCACGCGGCACCTGCAGGGCGGGGCGGTCCGATTCGACCCACCACAGGCCCTCCAGCTTGGGGACCACGAAGTCGTTGCCCTCGGCCTTGGCGATCTTCTTGGCGCCGTAGGCGACTCGGTACAGGGTCGAGACGGCCTCGGTGTAAGCGTCGCCGAGGGGCGCGCCGACACCGCTGACCGTGGCGTAGTTGCAGGGCCGGAAGGTACGCAGGACGGGTTCGGTGGGGGCGTCGTAGTAGTGCCTGTCGGTCTTGGCCAGGTCCAGTTTCATGGGTGCTCCTTCCTCGGGGTCGATTCGAGGATGCGGTCTCCCGCGACGGGAGGGTCAAACCCGGCGTGGCGAGGCGACCGGGAAGCGGACCGCGCACCCCGGTTCCTGGGGCTGGATCGCGGCGGCCGCAAGCACCAAGGTCACTATGGTGAGCATGCGGATGGTGTTGTGGCGCGCGTTGATCAGCGTGCTGCTACTGGTGGTGGGGGTTGTGGCGGTGCCGGGGCGGGCGGGGGCCCAGGCGCAGTATCAATGGCACGAGGAGTTCATCACCGCACCGGACGGGACGCGATTGCACGCGGACGTGCTGCGACCCGTCGGACTCGCCGACGATGTACGCACACCGGTGATCATGACCGTCAGCCCGTACCGGGCGCACCTCATGCGGTTGAGCGAACCGCGGCTCGCGGGCGGGCCGTCCACCGACGATCTGCCGGCGTCGATGTTCCTGCAGGCCGGATACACCTACGTGATCGTGGATCTGCGCGGGTTCGGCGGCTCCAACGGCTGTCCCGATTTCGGCGGGCCGGGCGAGCGGTCGGATGTGAAGACCGCGGTGGAATGGGCTGCGGGACAACCGTGGTCGACCGGCCGGGTCGGGCTGGCCGGCACCTCCTACGAAGGCTGGACCGGGCTCATGGGACTGGCCGAGCAGCCCGCCGGTCTGGCGGCGGTGGCCGCCTTCGAACCGGTCGTGGATCCCAACACCTACCTCTACATGCAGGGCATCGCCTGGAAGTTCTCGCTCAAGCCGATCAGTGAGAACGGTTTCCGGCCCGGCGATCTCGCCGGCTTCGAGCATCTGATGATCGCCTCCACGCCCGCGTATCCAACCGATTCGGCCGAGTACAAGGCGAATGCTTCGAGCATCGATCCGGCCTGCTATCAGCACTACCTCGCCGAAACCACCAACCACGACGCGAATTCCGCATTCTGGCGGGACCGGGATCTGGTGGAGAAGGTGCGGGGCAACACCATTCCGCTGTTCCTCAGCCAGGGCTTCGTCGACTACAACACCCGCCCCGACCGGGTCTTCCCGCTGTGGAACGCGCTCGGCCCGGGCGAGCACAGGGCCTGGTTCGGGCAGTGGGGTCACCGCGACTGCACCGAGAAATGCGGTTCACCCGACTTCGCCACCGAGCTGCTGGCGTTCTTCGACCGGCACGTGGCGGGCAAGGACGTGACGGTGCCCGGACCCCGGATCACCGTCGGCCAGTTCGACGGCCGGTGGCGCTCGGAGGCCGCGTGGCCGCCCGCCGACAGCCACGCCGTCGACATCGATCTGCGCACCGGACGCTACAACGACCGCGGCCTCATCCCGGGCGCGGACCGCGAGATCTGGACCGTGACCCAGCCTCTGGACCAGGACCAGCACCTGTCCGGTCAGGCGACGGCCACCCTCGGCCTGGACGGTCCCGCCGCGGCGGCCGTCACCGTCGAGGTCTACGACATCGACCCGAACAACCGGGCGACCGTCATCACCCGCGGCATCGCCCCGGTCACCCCGACCGCCCAGGTCCGGCTGCTCGCCCAGGACTGGCCCCTTGCCGCCGGCCACCGGATCGGCATCCGCATCACCGACGTGGTCGACGACGTGTGGGCGCACCCACCGGCCTTCGCACCGGTCACCGTCACCACGGCCCAGATCCACCTGCCGCTGCTCGCCGCGATCCGCACCCCCGATCTGCCCGGCGATCTGAGCGAGGCCATTCCGAAGTGGCGGAACGAGAAGTCGGTCTCGCTGCCCCCCGATGTGGTGAACAATGCCAGTGTGACCGTGAACTTCCCGCCCAGGGCCGGCGGCTAGGCCGATGACCAGCACCGCGCCGACCGACGCCCGCGCCGTCGACGATGCCACCGCCGAGCGGCTGGCCGCGGCGCTACGCTGCCGAACCGTCTCCTACGAGAACCGCGACCGCATCGACCCCTCCGAATTCGACCGCCTCATCGCCCACCTCGAACAGTCCTTCCCGCTGGTCCACACCCACCTCACCTGGGAGACCTTCGGCCACAGCCGCCTGTACCGCTGGGCGGCCGCCGACAGGCCGGATGACACTGTGGCGGCGATTCTGCTGGCGCATATGGATGTCGTGCCGGTCGACGATCTGGAGGCGTGGACGCATCTGCCGTTCGACGGCGTGGTGGATGACGAATTCATCTGGGGCCGTGGGGCTATCGATGACAAGAGCCGGTTGCTGGCGATTCTGGAGGCGGTCGAGCGGGCGCTGGGCGCGGGTGTACGCCCCAGGGAGACGGTGTATCTCGCGTTCGGGCACGACGAGGAGATCTTCGGCGCCGAGGGCGCGGGACGGATGGCGCAGCGGTTGCGTGACGCCGGTGTCCGGGCCCGGTTGCTGGTCGACGAGGGCGGCGTGATCACCACGGGCGTGGCCGACGGGATAGACGTGCCGGTGGCCACGATCATGGTGGGCGAGAAGGGGTTCGCGACGGTTCGGCTGTCGGTGACCGATGTGGGCGGGCATTCGTCCATGCCGGGCCGGCAGACCGCGGTGGGGCGGCTGGCGCGGGCGGTGGCGCGGATTCAGGATCATCCGTTCCCTTTGCGATTGACGCCGGTCGCGGTCGACATGCTCACGCGGGTGCGGGAATTCATGTCCGAACCGCGCCGGACCCTGCTCGGGCTGGTGCACGTGGCCGGGGTCATCGCGGCGCGGGTGCTGGCGGCCCGGCCGCAGACCGAGGCGCTGGTGCGGACCACCACCGCGCCGACCATGATCAGCGGCGGCGTGAAGCCCAATGTGCTGCCGCAGCGGGCCGAGGCGTTCGTGAACTTCCGCATCCTGCCGGGCGATTCGGTGGCCGACGTGCTGGCCCACTGCCGGAAGGTGGTGCGGGACAAGGGCGTATCCATCGAACTCGACGGCACCACCTCCGAGCCCTCGGCCGACCCGTCGGCGGGGCCGGACTTCGATCTCGTCGCCGCCGTCGCGCGCGAAGTGGCGCCGGGCATCGCCGTCACGGTCGGCGTCGTCCCGGGCGCCACCGACTCCCGCTATTACGACGATCTCGCCGCCACCCGCTGCAATTTCGCGCCGATCATCCTGACCGCCGCCGATCTGGAGCGCATCCACGGCACGGACGAACGCATCTCCCGCGCCGATTACGCCCGATTGATCCGATTCAACCGGCTTCTGCTCGACCGCCTCGTCGGCTGACCCCGGCAACCGCCGCTCCCACCGCGCGGATTCGCCCGTCCGGCCCCACGACGCGCCGGATGCGCGAGAATGACTCCGCCGGTACTCGACATTTCGGGCGCACCGTGTTGGGCGGGCGCACCCTCCGGCAGCGTGACGACCTGAAGGGAGCGGCGAATGACCCGCACGGAAACCGGTGAATTCCAGGGAGCGGAGGGCCGCGTGTTCTGGCAGGCGTGGCTGCCCGACGGCGAACCCCGCGCCGTCGCCGTGATCGTGCACGGGTACGCCGAGCATTCCGGCCGCTACGCGCATGTCGCGCAGCGGCTGTCCGAGTCCGGGTTCGCGGTCTACGCGCTCGACCACACCGGGCACGGTAGATCGGAGGGCCCGCGGGCGAATGTCGTCTCGCTGGATACCGCGGCCGACAATGTGCGCACCATGCTCACCACCGCCACCGGACGCCATCCCGGACTGCCGAGCTTCCTCATCGGCCACAGCATGGGCGGTCTCACCACCGCCTACCTGGCCACCCGCGACCAGCCGGAGGTGACCGGCATCGTGCTGTCGGCCCCGGCCATCGATATCGAGGCGGGCAATGCGGTGCAGCGCCTGGCCGCGCCGCTGGTGTCGAAGTACCTGCCGAATCTGCCGGTGGTGAAGCTGGATTCGAAGCTGGTGAGCCGCGACCCCGATGTGGTGCGCGCCTACGACGAGGATCCGCTGGTGCACCACGGCGGCGTCCCGGCCCGCACCGCCGGTGAGATGCTGCGCGCGGGCGAGTACGTCAAGTCCCACCTGGACCGCCTGACCGCCCCGCTGCTGGTCCAGCACGGCACCTCCGACGGCCTCGCCTCGCCCACCGGCAGCGACCTGCTGGAGCGGAGCGCGGCGTCGAAGGACAAGACGGTCATCCGCTACGACGGGCTCTACCACGAGATCTACAACGAGCCCGAACAGGACAAGGTGCTCACCGACCTGGTGAACTGGCTCGAAGCGCACCTGCCGCAGAACTGACTCGGCGGCCGTAATCGGCCGGAATCCACTGCGCCACTCCGAATTCCGGCCGTTGGTCCGCTACCGGTAAGCCTTCAGGCAGGCGTCCTCGCCGTCCAGCACCCCGGTCCGGAAGGCCTCGAGCCGCACGAAGCCGCTGGGAACCACAGCGCCGTTGACGTCGGCGGCGGCCAGCCCGTCGAGCAGCAGTCCGGAGATCGCCGCGTCGAGATCGGTTGCGGAGAGCTGCAAGTCGCTGCCGGGCCGGCTGAGCTGGGTGCTGTACACGCCCGAGAAGCAGGCGGCGCGCAGACCCGCGGTGCCGGCCCCGGTGATGCTCAGCTTCCGGGCCTGCTGCACGGCGAGCATGTAGCGGGAGACGAAGACGACGAAGGCGTTGTAGTCCCCGCCCACCATGGCCGAGAACAGATCGCCGTTGTCGCCGGCGACCGCCCGTTTCGCCAGGGCAGGCACGTCGGTGCCGATGACATTGGTGCTCGGACAGTACGAAACCGGTTGGGTCGCGGTCACGTTCGGGCAGGTGCGGGTGACTCCCGAGTAGTCGTAGGCGGGTTCCGGCTGGATCGGGTAGGCGCGGGCCAGCGACTGCGCCACCAGCGTCAGGTCGGGCTGGTCCACCGGCAGCTGCTTGGCCTTGTCCCCCGGCTGGAAACTGGTGGGCAGGGTGCCGCGCCGTTTCTGAAGCTCGCTGCGGGTGATGCCCTTGCACGCGGCCGCGCCGTCGGTGTAGCCCATCTGCACGGCGGTGACCCGTTCGAACGCGGTCCCGTGCTCGTCCTGCGACGCGCCGGGTTCCCGGTCCCGGAAGGAGATGACCGCGGCCAGCACGCCGTTCAGCCCGTCGGTGGTGTTGAGGGTGAAGTGCCGCGAATTCCCTTCCGCCACCGAACGCAGGAACACCCCCGCGAAGCAGTCGGCCTGCTGTTCGCGCACCACGCTCGAGGTGAAGAAGCCGTTCAGTTTGGCCTGCGCCTGGACGGAGTGCCCGTATTCATGGGCCAGCACCATGACCACCGCCAGCTGCCCGAACTTCTTCACGAGTTCGGGCAGCAGGGTGCCGCGATCCCAGCCGATGGTCTGGTCGACGCTGCAGTAGGCGGCATTGACCTCCTGATAG
This sequence comes from Nocardia sp. NPDC004123, assembly GCF_053603795.1. NCBI lineage: Bacteria > Bacillati > Actinomycetota > Actinomycetes > Mycobacteriales > Nocardiaceae > Nocardia > Nocardia sp. NPDC004123. The sequence continues at coordinate 225,407 of NZ_JBSGGG010000012.1, read as the reverse complement.
GTGCTGCTGCGGCAGAAGTCGACGGCCCGCGCGCGGGGCGCGGTGGAATCCCAGGAGATGAATCGGGTCACCGGCGTGAAGGTGCCCGGAAAGGTCTTGGCGTACTGCCCCTTCCAGTAGTCGGCGATATCGGAGATGGCGTTCAGGGCCAGCTTGTCGATGGCCCCGCCGTCCCCGTTCTCGGCCCGCAGATCCGCGTCCGGCACCCCGGCCCGGGGACCGCTGGGCCCGCTCGCCGAGGTCTGCCCGGTCAGCTCCCACGGATTGGTCGTCGCCGGAGCCGAAACATTCTGTGCGGCTGGTCCTTTGACGGCCGAACAACCGGTGAGGACCACCCCCGCCACCAAGAGCACGACGGCCGGCCCCAGCCGCACCCGCGACGTCCCCATCTCGCCTCCCGCTTACCACTCGGGACCTGCTCCGAGTATCCACCGACATATCGCACGAAGTCCCCGGTCTCGCAACGGCCGGTGGGAATCATCGGCCCGGTCACGGCGCGCCGCTCGCGACACGCATCCAGAAAATCAGCTGAGACGGCCGCCGCATCCATGGCACAGTCGAGCATCATGAGCGACTACCGCCGCCTGAACCGGGCCAACTGGGACGATCGCGCTCCGCTGCACGCCGGTTCCGGCGACTACGCCCTCGACAAATTCCGGACCGATCCGTCGTTCCTGAGCCACGTGGTCCGCTTCGACCTGCCGCGCCTCGGCGACATCCGCGGCCTGGACGCGGTGCACCTGCAATGCCACATCGGCACCGACACGCTCTCCCTCGCGCGGCTGGGCGCCACCATGACCGGCCTCGACTTCTCCCCCGCCTCCCTGGCCGAGGCTCGTAAGCTCGCCGAATCCAGCGCCACGCCAATCGATTTCGTCGAGGCCGATGTCTACGACGCCGTAACCGTGCTCGGCGCTGCGCGATTCGATCTCGTGTACACCGGCATCGGGGCGCTGTGCTGGCTGCCCGACATCCGCCGGTGGGCCGAGACGGTGGCCGGGTTGCTGCGGCCGGGCGGGCGGCTGTTCATCCGCGACGACCATCCGGTCCGGATGGCCGTGGACGAGGCCCGCACCGAGGCGCTCACCCTCGGCTACCCGTACTTCGAGACACCGGAACCGATGGTGTTCGACGACGGAACCACCTATGTGGACACCGATCTGGCGGTCGCGCACAGCACCACCCACGAGTGGAATCACGGCCTCGGCGAGATCGTGGAGGCCGTCCTGCAGGCCGACCTGACCCTCACCCAGCTCGTCGAGCATCAGAGCGTGCCATGGGAGGCGCTCCCCGGTCGCATGGTGTGCGGCGAAGACTCCGAATGGCGGCTCGCCGAACACCCCGAACGGCTGCCCCTCAGCTTCACCCTGCAGGCACGCAAACTCTGACATCGAAAAATGGTCGTGCGCATCCGGTTCCGCGCCGGATACGATCCCGGAAACCCTCAGTGCCGCGGGTAGGGATCCATGTTGCGTAGCTGTTGCCGGTGGGTTCGCTGCAGTTCGCCCGCCCGAGTGAGGAAGCCCGCGATCATCTCCAGTTCCGCGGGATCGAACCAGCTCAGCATCATCTGGTAGCCCTCGTCGACCAATGGTGAGATGAGTTCCTGCATGCGACGGGCGGCGAGATCTGTGGCCACCACGATCACACGGCGACGATCGGTGGGGTCCAGCGAGCGGGCGATATAGCCCTGCTTCTCCAGCCGGTTGAGCATGACCGTGGCACCTGCGGCGGTGAGGCCCAGCCGTTCGGCGAGCATTCCAGGTGTCGTGGACTTCCCTTCCCCGAGGACGATTTCCAGCGCACGTCGATCGGTCTCGTTCACGCCCAGCAGCCTGATCGATTCGCGGGCCAGATCCTCGATGGTTCCGTGATAGAACTCCAGGGCCTTTCTGAGCTCTACTGCGATCCGAGCGGGTTCGATTGACATCGGACGCACAGGCTCCCACCCTCGAACACTTGAAACACGAAACCTCTCAACCAAATTCACCGAGGTCGTGGCGGACATGTACTGCACGACGACACCGAAGCCGATACGATAGTCGGTATTGCACACCCCGGCCAGAGTGGCTTTCGCCGCACGAAAGCCGAAGCGCGCGAACACCATCCGGGGCGGCGAGTGTCCGATCCGATCGGACGGAACCTGGACTGGGCTGGTGGTAACAGCCCAGTCCGGGCACATTCACCACATTTCACCGGCGCGGATACTGCGCGTCACGCTGCTCCGCCTACGTCCGATCAGCTGACAGTCGTGGTGGTGAGGGTCGGGGATGGATTCGGGTAGCACGCGGTCGCGACACCGCCGATCCATTGCACGTTGGTCGTCATGGTCATACCGGGATTGGCATAACTGGTCCCCGCGTACTTGCTGGTGATCGGCGTTCCGGGAGTACCGGCGGTCACATTGATGGTCACCGCCGGCGGCGTGAAGCTCGAGCCGCCGGCGATCGGACCCGGCACGGTGAGAACGACATTCCCGCCCGAGGTGGTGACGGTGCCGGCCACGCTCCCACCGGAAGCGGTGGCCGAGACCAGCGTCGAATTCGCCGGAGTCGGGAAGATCATCTTCAGGTTGCTGATGCTCGTCACCGTGAAGCCCGAGGCCGAACTGGGAACCGTGGATACACCGGGGGTGAGGGTAATGGCCACCGCGGAGCCGGATGCCGCCGAACCCGGCGCGGCACCGTCGACCGATGTGGTCATGCTCGAGGTTTGGCCTATCCCGAAGATCGTGCCCTGGCAGCTCCAGTTCACGCTCACGGGAGCGGCATTTGCGGGTGCGGCTAAACAGAAGGCAGTCGCCAGCGCCACTGGCGTAACAACTCCGGCACGAAGCAGCACGGATGCGGTCGATCTCATAACTATCTCCAAAAGGTGAAGCAACAGCACGGGCGAGATGTCGCGCCGTAACCGTAAGGGATCTAAAATATAACCTGTTCTCATCCGGCCGTGATCGAGATCTAAAATAACGTTTTGGCATCGATGGCTCGCCTGAGGGCGGTCCCGGCAGATCCTTATCTGCTATTAAATATTCAGCCTGGAAAGTTAATTCCACTAAAACTTCGACACCGGCCGACCGGCACCATGTCGGACCACCGTGGTTCCGATCACGGGACGAGCCCGGGGAACATTCGATCAAATACAAGCCCTGACCTGGGCGTTACACCCGATGTCAATCATCGCCTTCATCGCATTTGGTCAGCGAGTCCCAGGATTTCTTATTACAGAAACCGGTTTCTTGAAAACTGTGGCCACCACCTCGTCCAACCAGAAGATGGCCGTATATCAGATCGGAGATTTCTCTATCAAGAGACTATTATGCGTATGCAAAGGCATTTTGCCGTACGTTCACTCAGCGACGGAACACCGCTCGAGCCGCTGGTGCCCCTATTCGGCTCCGAAGTTGCCGACGGCGCCGGGTGAACGACCTTCCTCGGTCCACTCGGCAACATCGTGAAGTAGTCTCGCCCGGCGAATGTTCTTTTTCAGGCATTTCGATACCCGCACCAGCCTTGCAGTCGAAACGGCGATGCGAGCGACGAACAAATTCGGTTGGTGTGGCCGATCTCGTCCGAATCGGCGAATCGCGCGCGGCGGAACCGACACCCCGCCCCCGGCGTCGAAGTGGAAGAGACCGGATGATGGGAGGACGCCGATGGAACCGGAAGCCTTGCGGCGCAGGGCCCGATTGAGTCAATCGGGGGCCGAGCATGAGCAGTCACGCATCGCCATACGCGGACTCGACCCGGATTACATCCGGCACCTGGAGCACTTCCCCGGGTTCACGCACGAGCAGATCCATTCCCGGGTCCAGGCCATGAACCCCGGCGACATGCACACTGCCGCCCAGATCTGGGTGAGCATCGCCGACAGCATGTTCGGCGCCCTCAGCACCCTGCACGCCACCGTCCAGACCACCCTGGCCGACGCCATGTCCGGCCACCTCGCCGACGCCGCCGAGACCGCCGCTCGCCAATTCGTCCGCGACGCCACCGATGTCGCCGAAATCGCCCACAGCACCGGCCACCGCGTGATCGCCGCCGCATACGGCGCCGAAGCCGTCCGGAAAACCGTGCCACCGCCCGTACCCGACGCCCCCGCCGACGCCAAAGACGAGCAGTACCACCTCGCACTGGCCGCCCTGGATGCCAACTACGTGCCGATCTACCCACCCGCCGGCACGGCCGTCCCCGCCTTCTTCGCGCTCAGATCTCCCGGCGACATCGCATCCGAAAACCTCGGCGGCACACCCGATTCCGCCCCGGACACAGGCCGGCCCACCACCCCGATCTCGAATACCCGGAGCGGCCCGGGTGGCAGTCACGATCTCGAACCTGGGTCTCCCGGCACCGCGGCCACCGCAGCCGATCCGGGCGATTCCCAACACCTTCCGGGCTCCGGGACAGACGCCGACGCGCAAGATCCGGCATACCGGAGTCCCGACCGCCGAATGCCCGGCGATCAGCCCTCGACCGCCCCTCATCAGACCGATCCCGAAACCGAGCCCGTCGCCGCCACCCCACTCACTTCCCCGTTCACCCCGACCCCCGGCGGCCACCCGGCCATCCCGTTCTCCCCCACCCCCACTACCCCCGATCCGGGCCGTAGCTTCCCCGGCCCGCCCAGCCCCGAACCCCTCACCCAGCCGAGACAACCCAACTCCCCCAACCTCTCCACCCCACCCGGCTCAGGACCTTCCGGCATGTTCGCCCCCGGCGGCCGCCCCACCACCGACCCGGATTCATCCCACCGCACCCCACCCTGGCTGATCCGCGACCGCCAGGACGAACTCCTCGGCACCCCCCTCCCCCACGTCCCACCCACAATCGGCGCCGAATTCCCCGCAGCCCGAAACGATCTCATGCAAACCGACGTCGACGACCCGGGCTGATCCCTCGGCCGAACGAGCGCCACGAGCCGGCGATGGAGTGTTTCCGCCGCCGCCTCGCGCGGCACGCCTGCGGCCTCGAACAGGTCCCTCACCACGACCGCCCGTTCCCCGGCAGACGAGCGGGATCTCATCGTCGCACTGTCGATGTGCGCCTACTGACGGCGACTGGCCGCAACGTCGCAAACAGGCAGGGCGTGAGGAGGATTCGTGCTGCCGGCGGGGCTGCTACTCGCCGCCGAAGACGCGTTCCACGACCGTTTTGGCGCGGCGGGTGACGCGCATGTAGTGGTCGAGGAATTCGCTGCCGTCGTCGTTGGGCCAGCCGGCGACCCGGGCCACGGCGGAGAGCAGGGTGCCGGGGCCGGGGAGTTGGTCGGCGGGTTTGCCGCGGACCAGGACGAGGGCGTTGCGGGCCTTGGTGGCGGTGAGCCAGGCGTCGCGGAGCAGGGCGGCGTCGGCGGTGTCGATCAGCTCGGCGCGTTCGATGGCGTCGAGGGATTCCAGGGTGGAGGTGTTGTGGAGTTCGGGGACCTCGTGGGCGTGCAGGAGCTGCAGGAGCTGGACGGTCCATTCGATGTCGGCGAGTCCGCCGCGGCCCAGTTTGGTGTGGGTGGCGGGGTTGGCGCCGCGCGGCAGGCGTTCGGAGTCGACGCGGGCCTTGATGCGGCGGATCTCGCGGACGCCCTCGGGGGACATGCCGCCCTCGGGGTAGCGGATGGGATCCACGGTGCGCAGGAAGCGGATTCCGAGTTCGCGGTCGCCGGCGACCTGGTGGGCGCGCAGCAGGGCCTGCACCTCCCACGGCTGCGCCCACTGCGTGTAATAGGCGGAGTAGGCGGCGAGCGTGCGGACCAGCGCACCGTTGCGGCCTTCGGGCCGCAGCCCGGCGTCGACCTGGAGCGGCGGGTCGGTGCTCGGCGCGCCGAGCAGTCGCTGTACCTGTTCGGCGATGCTGATCGCCCATTTCACCGCGACCGTCTCGTCCTCGCCGGGCCGCGGATCGCACACGAACAGCACGTCGGCGTCGGAGCCGTAGCCGAGTTCCATCCCGCCCAGCCGGCCCATGCCGATGACGGCGAAGTCGGCGGGCGCGGGCCTGCCGAGCTCGGCCTCACTGGCCCGGATCACGGCCTGCAGCGCCGCCTCCAGGGTGGCGATCCACACCGAGGACAGCGCCTCGCACACCTGCGGGACGTCGAGCATGCCCAGCACATCCGCCGAGGCCACACGGGCCAGCTCGTGCCGGCGCAGCGAGCGCGCGGTCGCCACCGCCCGCCTCGGGTCGTCGTAACGCCGTGCGCCGGGGAGGATTCCGCGCGCCACATCCGAGGGCTTGGTGGCCAGCAGCAGCGGCCCGTCCGGCCCGTCGGCGTACATGCGAATGGTCTCGGGCGCATTGATCAGCAGATCCGGCAGGTACGCCGAGGACCCGAGCACGATCATCAGCCGCTGCGCGATGGCGCCCTCGTCGCGCAGTTCGCGCAGGAACCAGATCTCGTTGTCGAGCCCCTCCGACACCCGCCGGTAGGCCAGCAGGCCCGCGTCGGGATTCGGTGTCTCACCGAGCCATTCGAGCAGGGTCGGCAGCAGCAGCGCCTGAATCCGCCCCTTGCGCCCGACCTCCCCGGTCAGCGCCTTCAGATGCCCGAGCGCGTTCTCCGGCGCCACATAGCCCAGCGCGGCCAGCTGCCGCACCGCCGCCTCGGGGCTGAGTCGCAGGCTGTCGGCGTCCAGGCGCGCAACCGATTCCAGCAGCGGCCGGTAGAACAGTTTGGCGTGCAGCCGCCGCACCCGCACCGCATTGCGCTTGATCTCGCTGGTGAGCACCCCGACCGCGTCCTGCCGCCCATCGGGCCGCATGTGCGCGGCACGCGCCAGCCAGCGCATGCCCTCCTCGTCCTCGGGGGCGGGCAGGGTGTGGGTGCGCTTGAGTCGCTGCAGCTGCAGGCGGTGTTCGAGCAGCCGCAGGAATTCGTAGGAGGCGGTCAGGTTGGCGGCGTCGTCGCGGCCCACATAGCCGCCCGCGGCCAGCGCGGTCAGCGCTTCCACCGTGCCCTGCACGTGCAGCGATTCGTCGGCCTTGCCGTGCACCAATTGCAGTAGCTGGACGGCGAATTCGACGTCGCGCAGACTGCCGTGGCCCAGTTTCAGTTCGCGTTCGCGCAGGTCCGCGGGTACCAGGTCCTCGACGCGCCGCCGCATGGCCTGCACGTCCGCCACGAAGTCCGGTCGCTCGGAGGCCGCCCACACCATGGGCATCAGTGCGTCACGGTAGGCGGCGCCGAGTGCGAGATCGCCGGTGGCGGGCCGCATCTTGAGCAGTGCCTGGAATTCCCAGGTGCGCGCCCAGCGCTTGTAGTAGGCGATGTGCGAGTCCAGGGTGCGCACCAGCGCACCGGCCTTGCCCTCCGGCCGCAGCGCCGCGTCGATCTCGAAGAAGGCCGCGCTGCCCACGCTCATCATCTCGGCGGCGAGCCGGGTGGCGGTGGTGTCGGCCGGTTCGGCGACGAAGATGACGTCCACATCGGAGACGTAATTCAGTTCCCGCGCACCGCATTTGCCCATGGCGATGACGGCCAGCCGGACCGGCGTCTCCCGGTCGGGGCACACCCGGGCGATCGCCACCGACAGCGCCGCGGTGAGCGCCGCGTCGGCCAGATCGGTGAGGTGCTGGCCGACCTGCTGGTACGGCAGCACCGGTTCGTTCTCCACGGTGGCGGCCAGGTCGATGGCGGCCAGCAGCATGAGCTGATCGCGATACCGCTTGCGCAGCAAGGCGATCGCCTCCGGCCCGGCCACGCCCGCCCGGTGCATCATGGGCCCGGCGTTCTCCCCGGTCTCCGGGATGGCGTGCACGGCGTCCAGCAGATCCGCGAGCAACTCCGCGCGATCGGGCAGCGTCTTCCGCCTCAGCAGCTGCCAGGAGCCCGGATCCGCCACCAGATGATCGGCGAAGGCGCTCGACGAGCCGATGAGGGCCAGCAGCCGCCCGCGCAGCGCGGGGTCCCGGCGCAGCTCGTAATCCAAAGCGGCCCAGTCGCTCCCGAGTTGCTCGCGCAGCCGGATGAGCGTCAGCAGCGCCAGATCGGCGTCGGGGGACCGCGACAGCGCCCACAGCAGTGGCACGCTGTCCACGTTGTCCCACGCCAACTCTCGCAGAGAGTCGGCGGCCGACGGCTCGAGCAGACCGAGCCGTCCGACACCGGGTACAGCGGAGCGAGCAGTCGGTGGCCGAACCATGCCCTTCAAATTACATGTCACGCTGATCGGACGTGCCACCCATCCCTCTCAAACGGGACATCGTTGCCCGCTCGCAGCCGGTTCGACTCCTGAATGCACCCGCCTCGGTTCCGAAAATCCCGAGAGCACTCCACCCAGAGTTCGCGGCCCGCCTCGGCCTGGACTGCGCTCCGCCTCCCGCGCTTGGAGCGGGGAGCGAAGCGGAGGAGCGGAGGAGGGAAGGCCGAGGTTCCGGCTCCATAGACCTGCGCCTAGGCCGCGAACCGCCCGGAGCGAAGCGGAGGGCAAAATGTCACAGCCCCAGGTATTCCTTCAGCTCGTAGGGCGTCACCTGCGCGCGGTAGCCCGCCCACTCGCGGCGCTTGTTGCGCAGGAAGAAGTCGAAGACGTGCTCGCCCAGCGTCTCGGCGACCAGCTCGGACTTCTCCATGGCCTTGAGCGCCTCGTCCAGCGACGCCGGCAGTTCGCGGAAGCCCATGGCGCGACGCTCGGCGCTGGTCAGCGACCACACGTCGTCCTCGGCCTCCGGCGGCAGCGTGTAGCCCTTCTCGATGCCGCGCAGACCCGCGGCCAGCAGCACCGCGAAGGCCAGGTACGGGTTGCAGGCGCTGTCAGGGCTGCGGATCTCGACGCGGCGCGAGGCCGACTTGTTCGGCGTGTACATCGGAACCCGCACCAGCGCAGAGCGATTCGACCGGCCCCAGGAGGCGGCCGTCGGCGCCTCGCCGCCGTGGATCAGGCGCTTGTAGGAGTTCACCCACTGGTTGGTGACCGCGGAGATCTCGTGCGCGTGCTCGAGAATGCCCGCGATGAAGGCGCGCGCGGTCTCCGACAGGTTGTCCGGGTCGTCCGGGTCGGCGAAGGCGTTCTGCTCACCCTCGAACAGCGACATGTGGGTGTGCATGGCCGAACCCGGGTGGTCGGCGAACGGCTTGGGCATGAAGCTGGCCCGCACGCCCTCGTCGATGGCCACTTCCTTGATCAGGTAGCGGAAGGTCATGACGTTGTCGGCCATGGACAGCGCGTCCGCGTAGCGCAGGTCGATCTCCTGCTGGCCCGGCGCGCCCTCGTGGTGGCTGAATTCCACGGAGATGCCCATGGATTCCAGCGAGTCGATGGCGTGGCGGCGGAAGTTCGGGGCCTCGTCGTGCACGGCCTGGTCGAAGAAGCCGCCATTGTCGGCCGGAACCGGCATCGTGCCGTCGTGCGGGCCCGGCTTGAGCAGGAAGAACTCGATCTCGGGGTGCACGTAGCAGCTGAAGCCCAGGTCACCGGCCTTGTTCAGCTGGCGGCGCAGCACGTGCCGGGGATCGGCCCAGGACGGCGAACCGTCCGGCATCGCGATATCGCAGAACATGCGCGCCGAGTGCTGGTGCCCCTTCGACGTGGACCACGGCAGCACCTGGAAGGTGGACGGATCCGGCTTGGCCACCATGTCCGCCTCGGAGACCCGGGCAAACCCCTCGATGGCCGAACCGTCGAATCCGATGCCTTCCTCGAAAGCGCCCTCCAGTTCGGCGGGCGCGATCGCGACAGACTTGAGATACCCCAGGACATCGGTGAACCACAGTCGCACGAATCGGATATCCCGTTCTTCGAGCGTCCGGAGCACGAATTCCTTCTGACGGTCCATGACCGCGAGCGTAGGGTCCCGGAGTTAAATCCGTGTTACATGAACGTCAGGAGGCGCGGCGAGTCGTGCCCACTCAACACGTGAGGCCCGCCGCAGGCTCTTTCAGATCAACGAGATACGAAATCACCGGGTCGTCGACGCACTGAACTCCGGAGAGCGACACGGTGTGTCGGGTGCCCTTGTAGGTGATCAGCGACGCGCCGAGCTGCTGCGCCAGGTTGACGCCGGCCTGGTACGGGGTGGCCGGGTCCTCGGTCGTGGAGATCACCACGGTCTTCGGCAGTCCCTGGATCGAAAGCTTGTGCGGCGCGCTGGTATTCGGGACCGGCCAGATGGCGCACAGTTCCAGCGGCGCGGCGTTGCCGCCGTGGCCGTCGTCGAGGAAGGGGGCGACGCGGCGGTAGTCGGCGTCCTGCTTGGCCGCGATGGATCGGTCGGTAATGGCCGGGTCGTCGACGCAGCGAATGGCGTTGAACGCGTCGGAACTGTTGTCGTAGGTGCCGTCGTCGTGGCGGCCGTCGTACATGTCGGCGAGGGCGAGCAGCGTGTCGCCGCTGCCCTGGGCCAGTTCACGCAGGCCCTTGGTGAGCGCGGGCCACAGACGGTTGGAGTAGAGGGTCTGCTGCACACCGGTGATGGCGTCGCCGTAGTGCAGGCCGCGCGGGTCCTGGGTGGGAACCGGCTTGTCCCACAGCGGATCCACCAGCGAGCGGAACTTCTTGGTGGCCTGCCCCGGGTCGTCGCCGAGCGGGCAGTTGGTCTTCTCCTTGGCCGCGCAGTCCACGGCGTAGGCGTCGAAGGCCTTCTGGAAGCTGGCGGCCTGCGCCACCGACTCCTTGACCGGATCCTGCTCGGGATCCAGCGCGCCGTCGAGCACCAGCGCGCGCACGTGGTCGGGGAACTTCTCGGCGTAGGCGTAACCGAGGCGGGTGCCGTAGGAGTAGCCCAGGTAGGTCAGCTTCCGATCACCCAGCGCCGCCCGGATCACGTCCATGTCCTGCACGACCTCCCGGGTGCCGACGTGGGCCAGGAAGTCCTTGCCGGTGCGCTCGACGCACTTGCCGGCGAAGTCCTTGTTCTCGTTCTCCGCGGCCGCGATGCCCGCGGGCGAGTTGTCCTTGTTGGGCTCGGCGCGCTGGGCGTCGTCCTCGGCCGCGGTCATGCACTTGATGGCGGGCTGCGACGCGCCGATGCCACGCGGATCGAAGCCGATCCGGTCGAACCGTTCGGCCAGCGGGGTGCTGTCACCGAGGGTGACCATGTTCAGTCCGGTCACGCCGGGACCGCCGGGGTTGAGCAGCAGCGAGCCGATCTTGTTGCCGGTGGCCCGGACCCGCGAGATCGCGATCTTGGCGGTCGCCCCGTCCGGATTGGCGTAGTCGACCGGCACCGTCACCCGCGTGCACTCGGAGTTCTTGGGCATCTCGTCTTCGCTGTAATCGGCACAGCTACCCCAGGTCAGGGTCTGGTTGTAGAAGGAATCCATCCCCACCGGTGTGCTCGAGGTGGGCTTGCCGTCCACCACGCTGGTGCACGCAGCCGCGGTCATCGCCAACGCCGTCACCAGGAGCACGACCCGGCCGGTTCGCATCAACGCCATCCCACGATCGTGCCATCCCGCCGAAATCACCCTCGCACCCCTCGTCCGGTCCATATATCTCTCCGTTTACATTCCGGCCGCCACCGTGGTTCACATGGCGACCGTCACCGCTGTGTACATCGCGCTCGCCGCCGCTGTGCGAAACGTCACGCATGGCACGGATTCGGCAACGGTAGAGGTTCGGAGCCGAGACCACCGAGTACGTGGGCGTTCACACGGCAAGTCCCCAGTCCGCTCTCAGAAACGGCATGCTTAATGGGAGGTGACCTGGGGGCTCTACTGATGAGGGATGCCATGACCGTGCAACCACATTCGCCGAATCGGTCCGCCGCGGCCGGATCCGGTTCATCGCGTTCACGCACCATCCGGGCCGCGGCCGCCGCGGCAGTGGCACTGGCCGCCACCCTGGGCCTGGTGGCCTGCGGGCCGTCGACGCTGCCGGGCAATCCGATCGCGCACTCGCCGGGTGGCGTCACCCAGAGCCAGCCGATCGACTTCACCACGCCCCCGGCCGATCTCGACTCCGCCGTGCAGGGCGTGGTGCCGGGCATCGTGGACGTGAACACCGAGCTCGGGCTGCAGAACGGTGAGGGCGCGGGCACCGGGATCGTGCTCAGCTCGGACGGCTACGTGCTCACCAACAACCACGTGGTCGAGGGCGCGACCAAGATCTCGGTCACCGATCTGGGCAATGGCCGGACCTACGGCGCCACCGTGGTCGGCTTCGACCGCAGTGAGGACATGGCGGTCATCAAACTGACCGGCGCGTCCGGTCTGCAGACCGCGCCGCTCGGGGATTCGGACAAGGTGGCGGTCGGCGACACGGTGGCCGGCGTCGGCAATGCGGGTGGACGCGGCACGCCCACCGCGGCCGCGGGCAAGGTGACCGCCCTGGACCGGGCCATCACCGCCAGCGACGACTCCACCGGCAGCTCCGAGCAGTTGACCGGGCTCATCCAGGTCGCCGCCAATATCGAACCGGGGGATTCGGGCGGCCCGCTGGTCGACGCGGCCGGACAGGTCATCGGCATGGACACCGCCGCCTCCAAGGGCTTCCGTTTCAGCATCGGCGGCGGCGAGGGCTTCGCCATCCCGATCAACAAGGCGCTGTCGGTGGCCAAGCAGATCGAGGCCGGCCAGGCCTCGGATCGGGTGCACATCGGCGACACCGCGTTCATCGGCGTCTCGGTCAGCTCGGTCTCCGGCGGCGCGGAGATCCGGGGCGTGGTCCAGGGCGGCCCGGCGGACCAGCTCGGTCTCGAGGCCCGCGACATCATCACCGGCGTCGACGACCACGCGGTCACCTCGGCCAACGACCTCACCTCGACCATGGATCACCACCACCCGGGCGACACCGTCACCCTGAAGTGGACCGACCAGACCGGCCAGTCCCAGTCGGCGCAGGTCCAGTTGGGTAAGGGCCCGATCGGCTAGCGAGTAGCGGGGCGAAGAGGCGAGAGGCGCATCCCTCGCCTCTTTCTCTGCGCGCGGTGTCTCTCATCTGCGCGGTGTGAGGAATTGCATCCCTGCCGGGAGCGGCCGGAATGGCAGACTGACATTCGTCAGAACAACCCGGGGACCCGGTCATGGGCCTCGAGGAACGACGAAAGGGACGATGATGTCCGTATCCGATGCGGAAACCCCTGTGTACGGGTCTGCGGCACCGAAGACTCCCACGCGGCGGAAGACGCGAGTGCAGCACCTGCAGCAGATGAAGCAGGCCGGTGAGCGCTGGTCCATGCTCACCGCATACGACTATTCCACCGCCCGGCTCTTCGAAGAGGCCGGGATTCCGGTCCTGCTGGTCGGCGATTCGGCCGCCAATGTGGTGTACGGCTACGACACCACGGTCGCGATCACCGTCGACGAGCTCATCCCGCTGGTGCGTGGCGTGGTGCGCGGTGCGCCGCACGCGCTGGTGGTGGCGGATCTGCCGTTCGGCAGCTACGAGTCCTCCCCCGAGCAGGCCCTGGCCACGGCGGTCCGCTTCATGAAGGAGGGCGGCGCGCACGCGGTGAAGCTGGAGGGCGGTGAGCGGGTGGCCGACACCATCCACAAGCTGACCGCCGCCGGTATTCCGGTGATGGCGCACATCGGGTTCACCCCGCAGAGCGTCAACACCCTCGGCGGGTTCCGGGTGCAGGGTCGCGGTGACGGGGCCGAGCAGCTCGTCGCCGACGCCATCGCGGTGCAGGAGGCCGGGGCCTTCTCGGTGGTCATGGAGATGGTGCCCGCCGAGCTGGCCGGGCAGGTCACCCGCAAGCTGACCATTCCGACCGTCGGCATCGGCGCCGGCGCGGAATGCGATGCGCAGGTGCTGGTCTGGCAGGACATGGTCGGCTACACCGGCGGCAAGACCGCCAAGTTCGTCAAGCAGTTCGCGGATGTGGGCGGTCAATTGCGTACCGCCGCAGCCACTTACGCCGACGAGGTGCGGCGCGGCGTGTTCCCGGGTCCGGAGCACAGCTACTGAGCCGCCCTGCCGCGCAGTGATCGAGGACGCCCCCGCGAGGACCGCGGGGGCGTTCTTTCATAGCAGTCGGCTATTGGAATCTATTCGCCGCCGATCATCTCGGTCCACTGCGAACTTTTGGTGGCAGACTCGGAAGCCAACGAGCTGGATCGACCAAAGGGAAGTTCATGGATCGTGGAACGAGTCGCTGGATTCGGCGGGCGCCACTACTGGTCGCGGCGGTGGCCACCGTCGCATTGACCGCGGCCTGCGGGGGCAACTCCTCGACCGGCTCGACGCAGCCGCAGGGCTCCTCCTCGTCGTTGTCCTCGACGCCGGGCAAGCCGACCACCACGGGCGGACCGACCACGTCGGCGGGCAGTGGCTCGGGGCTGACCGTCTCCGACGAGGCGGCCAAGCAGCTGTGCGACCTGATCCGGCCGCAGCTGTCGGACTGGCGGGTGCAGACCCCGACCATGGACAAGATCTCGCTGAACGCGACCGTGATCCAGTGGGCGACCCAGAACGGCTTCCTGCTGCAGTTGCCGAGCAATCGGGGCCTGGTCGACCAGGTCACCACCAAGGCCTGTCCGGATGTGCGCGATCAGGCCCTCTCCGCGATCGAGATCCCGGATCTGGCCTCGGGCCTGGCGGCCGGCTGATGCGAACGCTCTACCCGCCGATCGAGCCCTATGAGCAGGGCCTGCTGGACGTCGGCGACGGCCAGCGGCTCTACTACGAGGTGAGCGGGAATCCGGACGGCAAGCCGGCGGTCTTCCTGCACGGCGGCCCCGGCGGCGGCACGTCGCCGTATCACCGGCAGTTCTTCGATCCCGAGGCGTACCGCATCGTCCTGTTCGATCAGCGGGGTTGCGGCCGGTCCACGCCGCACATCGCGGACGGGGCGAGTCTCGAGCACAACACCACCGGGCATCTGGTCGCCGATATCGAAAGGCTGCGAACGCATCTCGGCGTCGAGCAGTGGCTGGTGTTCGGCGGTTCCTGGGGTTCGACGCTGGCGCTGAGCTATGCGCAGGCCCATCCGGAGCGGGTCACCGAACTGGTGCTGCGCGGGATATTCCTGTTGCGGCGCAAGGAAATCGATTGGTACTACAATGGCTCCGCGGGGTACGTGTACCCCGATGAGTGGGAGAAGTTCCTGGCGCCGGTGCCGGAAGCCGAACGCGGGCAGGATCTGATCGAGGTCTACCACCGCCTGCTGCACTCCCCCGATGCCGCCCTTGCCACCGACGCGGCCGTCGCGTGGTCCACCTGGGAGGGTGCCACGAGTTCCCTGCTGCCCCAACCGGAACGGGTCGCCGAAACCGCCGACCCGCGCTTCGCGCTGGCCTTCGCGCGCATCGAGAACCACTACTTCGTCAATCACGGCTTCCTCGACGAGGGGCAGCTGCTGCGCGACATCGGGCGCATCGCCCATATTCCCGGCGTCATCGTGCAGGGCCGCCACGACGTGGTGTGCCCGGCCGCCAGCGCCTGGGATCTCCATCGGGCCTGGCCCGGTTCGGAATTGCACCTGGTGCCCGACGCCGGCCACGCCGCTCTCGAACCCGGCATCACCCACCATCTGGTGGAGGCCACGGACAAGTACAGGACGTAGATGAGTACCACAGCCGGTCCCGCATTGATCGACGCCGTAGCCGCCGATGTGGACCGGCTGTGTACCGCCGAACCCGATGTGCGCCAGGACCTTCCGGATTCCGTGCACAAGATGCGGGTCGCCACCCGGCGACTGCGCAGCGTCCTCAAGTCCTACCGCCGGGTGCTGCGGCGCAAGCCGGTCGGCGAGATCACCGACGAATTGCGCTGGCTGGCCGGACTGCTCGGGGTGGCGCGCGACGCCGAGGTGCGGGCCGAACGGTTCGCCACGCTGCTCGGCGACACCGGAGTGCCGTTCGACGAGCAGACCGTGCCGCTGGGTGAGAAATCCGCTCCCCGAAAGGATTTCGGGCAGCGACTGGTCGACGAGGAGCGCCGGTTCTACGCCGCGGCGCACCGGGCGGCGGTCGACGCCTTCGACGGCAGCCGCTACCGCAGCCTGGTGAAGCGCCTGCACCGGCTGATCGCCGACCCGCCGCTGCGCGCCTCGCACGCCGACGAGCCGGCCCAACCGGTCTTCGCCGGCGTGCTGCGCCACGACTTCCGGGCACTACGCCGCCTGGTGCGCACGGAGCCCGGCCTGTCCGGGGAGGAACGCGTCGAGCGGCTACACGATATCCGCAAGGCCGCCAAGCGATTGCGCTACTCGGCCGAGGCCGCCACCGAGGTGCTCGGCAAGCCCGCCGAGGAGCTCGGCAGAAAGGCCAAACGCCTGCAGGGTGTGCTCGGCGATCACCGCGACGCCGTGGAGGCCCTGGAGACCCTGCGCACCCACGCCTCCGAGGCCGGCGAGTCCGGCTACCAGCGGCTCTGCGATGCCGAGGAGGCGGCGGCCGCCAAGGCGCTCGAGGAGTACCCCGACGCGATCGAGTTCCTGCGCGAACAGCCGCTCGGTTGACCAGCGCCCGGCGGGCTAGTTGATGCGCATGCTCGCCGGGTCACCGTGGCCCCAGCCCGCGGGGTGCGCCCCCTCGACCGCGGACACCGTTTCACCGTGGTGATGCCCGTTCGAGTCGTGCGGGTGCCCGTTCGGGTCGTGGTGGTCCCGGTGCGCGGCGTGCGGCATGATGCGGTCGATCCAGGCCAGCAGTACCGCCGAAACCACGAATGCCAGGTGGATGAGCACCGGCCACAGGTAGCGCGCACTGTGCGCGCCCGGGTCGGTGTCGGTGGTGATGGAGATGAACGTCTTCAGCAGGTGGATCGAGGAGATGCCGACGATGGACATGGCCAGCTTCACCTTCAGCACATTGGCGTTCACCTGTGCCAGCCACTCCGGCTGATCGGGATGCCCGTCGATGCGCAGGCGCGACACGAAGGTCTCGTAGCCGCCGACGATCACCATGATCAGCAGGTTGGAGATCATGACCACGTCGATCAGCCCGAGCACCGACAGCATGATGCTGGTCTCGACATTGCCGTCGGCGAACAGCCCGTGCACCAGATCCCACAGCTCGCGCAGGAACTGCCACACGTACGCGGCCTGCGCCACGATCAGACCCAGGTACAGGGGTAGCTGCAGCCAGCGGCTGAGGAAGATGAAATAGCCCAGACTGCGCTGCTGGGCGGCCTCGGGGGAATTCGCGTTCGGGTATGGAAAAGCCATGGGACTCAATACAGCACGTGCGAAATCAAGCACCGATCAGTAATCGATCACGGCCGCGGGCGCCGCTCGGGAATTGATGTCTTCCTGATCGATCGTTGATGTGCGCGCCGATAGGTTCGCCGCGTGCAACACGGAATTCAGCAGAAACGCCGCGGCCCGCTGTGGCTGGTCGCGACCGCGGCGGCGCTCATCGTGGGCCTGGTGCTCGCGCTGTCCACCTACGAGGTGGGCCGGACCCGGGCGGAGGCCTCACATCCCTTCGGCAATACGGCGGTCAGGGATCGGGTGGACCTGGGCATCTGGGTCGCCAAGATCGACCCGGTCACCCAGACCACCACCGTCGAGGTACTGGCCACCCCGCGGGGCGCGCTGGCGGACAAGAACGGCAATTTCGCCGCCGACACCCTCATCTACACCTCGGCGCTCAAGGCCGATCCGATCAAAATCAAAGCGGGCGAACCGATCTCCGCGGCCGAGGTGAGGGTCGTGGTGGAGGGCACGCTCACCGACTACCCGTTCGACACCTATGACGCGGTGCTGGCCTTCGATGTGTTCAGCGGCGACCGGCGCCTGCCCACCGCCGCTACCGTGGCCAGCGGGGACACGCTGTTCGCGGTGAGCGAGCAACCGGAATCCGGCGCCGACAACGGCATCGATCTCGGCGTGCACGCCGCCCGGTCCGTCCCGTCGCTGACCTTCGCCCTGTTCATCATGATCCTCATGCTGGGTCTGGCCCTGGCCGCTGCCATCGCCTGCTATTACGTCCTGGCCGGTAAGCGCGGTCTGATGTTCCCGGCCGTATCCATGATGGGCGCACTGCTTTTCGCGCTGGTGCCATTGCGCAATGCGGTGCCGGGCGGCGCACCGATCGGCTCGATCATCGATTTCACATCGTTCTTCATCGCGGAGGGCATTATCTCGGCGGCCCTGGTGGGCACCGTGATCGTCGGCTACCGCGTCGAAATGGCGAAGGAACGCGAGGAAAAGGCGGCCACGCGGCATCCGACCGATCAATTCCGAATGCTCACGCCGCAGCGGTGATTCACCATTCGGCGAGCGAACCGTCCCTGCGGTGCCAGATCGGATTGCGCCAGCGGTGCCCGGTCGCGGCGGCGCGGGCGACGGCACGCTCATCGATGCGGAGGCCGAGGCCGGGTTCGCGCGGCAGGCCGACGTAGCCGTCGCGGTAGTCGAAAACCGCTGGGTCGATCAGATAATCGAGCAGGTCGGAACCCGTGTTGTAGTGGATGCCCAGGCTCTGCTCCTGAATGAGCAGATTCGGGGTGGCGAAGCCGACCTGCAGGCAGGCGGCCAGGGCGATCGGACCGAGCGGGCAGTGCGGGGCCAGGGCGACATCGCGGGCCTCCGCGAGTGCGGCGATGCGGCGGACCTCGGAGATGCCGCCCGCGTGGGACAGGTCCGGCTGCACCACGGCCACACCGCGATCCAGCACCGGGAGGAAGTCCCACCGCGAATACAGCCGCTCGCCGGTGGCGATGGGAATGGCTGTGCCGCTGGTGATCTCGCCGAGCCGGCCACCGGCCTCCGGCACCAGCGGCTCCTCGACGAAGAACGGCAGGTACGGCTCCAGCAGGGGCAGCACGCGCCGTGCCATGGCGACGGACAGGCGGCCGTGGAAGTCGACGGCGATATCGAAGTCGTCGCCGGTCGCCTCCCGCACGGCGGCCACCCGGTCGACGATGTCGAGGGTCGCGCGGGGCGTGTCGATCGGCTCCAGTTCGGCCGAGGCGTTCATCTTGATCGCGGTGAAGCCCTGGGCCTTTCGCTCCAGCGCGGTGGCCGCGACATCGGCGGGGCGATCGCCGCCGATCCAGCTGTAGACGCGAATCCGGTCGCGCACCGCACCGCCGAGCAGCTGCCACACCGGTACGCCGAGCGCCTTGCCGGTGATGTCCCACAGGGCCTGGTCGATGCCCGCGACCGCGCTCGACAGGATGGGTCCGCCGCGGTAGAAGCCGCCCTTGGTGAGGGTCTGCCAATGTGCCTCGATGCTCATCGGGTCCTTGCCGACGAGGTAGTCGGACAGTTCTTCGACGGCGGCGGCCACGGTGTGGGCGCGGCCCTCGATCACGGGCTCGCCCCAGCCGGTGACGCCTTCGTCGGTGTCGATGCGCAGGAAGCACCAGCGCGGCGCGACCAGGTAGGTGGTGAGTGCGGTGATCTTCACCGGGATTCCTTTCGCACGCTCCAGCCACCGTCGACGACCAGGTTCGCGCCGGTGATGAAGGAGGCGTCGTCGGAGGCGAGGAAGGCGACCGCGGCCGCCACCTCCTCCGGCGCGCCCAGCCGGTCCAGCACCGTTGCCCGAGCGGATAATTCGCGCCCCTCGGCGTCCACGTCGTCCCACACGGGCGTCAGGATGGGTCCGGGCAGCACGGCATTCACCCGCACCCGGTCCTGCCCGTACTCGACCGCCAGCTGCCGCACCAGGGCGGTCAGCCCGCCCTTGGCCGCGGCATAGACCGGATACCCCGGCAGCCCGAACTGGGCATGCACGCTGGACACCGCGACCACGTTGCCGCGCTGGGCACGCAGGTCGTCGATGAATGCCCGCACGCCCAGGAACAGCGGCGTCAGATTGACCGCGAGCCCGTCGTCCCACTGCCGCCTGCTCAATTCGTGCGCCGGCACGATCGCCTGCCGAGACGCATTGCTGCACAGGAAATCCAGGGGCCCGAACCGATCGTTCACCCGCGCCCGCAACGCGTCCCACGACTCCTCGAGCGTCACATCGCACCACTGGAATTCGGCCTGCGCCCCCATCGCCCGGATCTTCTCCGCCACCTCACGCCCACCGACCCGATCGATATCCGCGACGACGACCGCCGCCCCCTCGGCGGCCAGCCGCCGCGCCGTGGCCGCCCCGATCCCCGAGGCCGCCCCGGTGACGACCGCGACCCGGTCCGTCAGACGACACATGCTCTTCCCCTTCATCCTCATCGCTGAACATCGGCCCCATCGAGCAGCCCGAGCTCGTCCCGATAGGGCAGCCCCGCCCAATCCCCCGGCACCGAGACCGCGAACGCGCCGCAGATGGACGCCAATCGCAAACGCTCCGAGACAGATCCGCCGTCCAGCAGCCCGGCCAGATACCCGGCGACGAACGCGTCCCCGGCACCGATGGGATCGACCGCGGTCACCGGCACCGCGCCCTCGCGCAGAAACGCCCCGCCGGCCCAGGCCGCCGCCCCGTCGGCCCCGAGCTTGAGCACGATCTCCGAAGGGCCTTGGGCCGCAAGCAATTCGGCCGCTGACACCAGGTCCCCGGTCGCCACGTCCGGGCCCGGCTGGGCGGTGGTTCGTGCACCCACCGGCGCGTTCGAGCGTCCACCCCGCAGGAGCAGGGCCGCCTCGTCCAGTCCAGCGAAGAGGATGTCGGCCCGCGATACCAGCTCGGCCAGCTCCGTGGCGGCCCGGGCGGGCGTCCACAGCGCACGGCGATAGTTGACGTCCAGGGACACCGGCACGCCCGCATCGATCGCGATGCCGACGGCCGAATCCACCGCGGCACGCGCCGAATCACTGAGGGCGGGAGTGATTCCCGTGATGTGCAGGACGCCCGCAGCGGCAATCCGGGCGGTGTCGGCCTCGTCCACCGACAAGCGGGAACCCGCCAGCCCGCGCCGGTAGTAGGTGACCCGGGTCCGGTCGGCCGTGCGGCGTTCGCGCAGCATCAGCGCGGTGGGTAGTTCCGGATCGATCCGGCAGTGCGACACGTCGACCTGCTCGGCCCGCAACCGTTCCAGGATCATCCGGCCCATCGTGTCCGCGCCGACGCTGCCGATCCAGGCGCTGTCGTGCCCCAGCCGCCGCACGCCGATGGCGACGGTGGCCTCCGCCCCGGCGAACTCCAGCCGCATGGCCGCGCCGGGGGCCAGCGGACCGGGGTCGGTCGCCGCCACCACGCCGAGCGCCTCCCCGAGCGTTACCAGTCCGCCCCTCATGACAGCTGGTCCCGGACGAGGAGTACGCGCTCCCGCAGCGCGTCGAGATCGCCACCGGCACAAGCGTCCCCGATGAGCGGCGATCCGATCCCCAGTGCCGCGGCCCCCGCATCCAGATAGGCGCGGACCGCACCGAGCCCGATCCCACCGGTGGGCACCAGCGGGATATCGGGCAACGGCGCACGAACAGCTTTGATGTATCCCGGTCCGCCGACGGCGGCCGGAAACACCTTGACCATGGCGCTTCCCGCCGTCCAGGCCCGATGAATCTCGGTGGGCGTGAACGCACCCGAGACCACCGGCACACCGAGCCGGCGCCCCTCGACGATCACTTCCTCGATCACCGCCGGGGTGATCAGGTACGCAGCCCCCGCCTCGACCGCGAGCGCCGCATCCTTTGCGGTGAGCACGGTGCCGACTCCGATCGGATGCGCCAATCCCGCGCATTCACGGACGGCATCCAACGCCCCCGCGGTCGTCAGCGTGAATTCGACCGCGGTGACTCCGGATTCATGCAGAACTGCGGTCACCTCCACGAACCTGTCAGCGCTGGGTGCGCGCAGAATCGCGATGACCGGAATTTCCGGCCGCAACGGGTCGGCGAATGCCGGATCCGCCGCTGCGCCGGCCGGCGAGGTCCGCGGTGTGTCATCGGCCATCGGCGCAGACCAGCCTCTCGTCTGCGAACGGCGTCGACGGCAGGCCGATCACTCCGGGGACACAGGCGAACAGCCGGCCCGCGCCGGGTTCTCGTGCGGCTCCGCCCTCGGCCGCGGTGGTTATCACCAGAACATCCAGGTTGGGTCCGGCGAAGGCGCAGCTCGAGACTTGCGAGGGGCCGACATCGACTGTGGTGTGGAGGTTGCCGGAGGGGTCGAAGGCGCGGACTTGGCCTGCGCCCCAGACCGCGACCCAGACGTGACCCTCGGCGTCGACGGTCAGGCCGTCCGGCTCGCCGTCATCGAAGTGCGCGAATGGCCTTCCGGCACCGAGTGTTCCGGTGTCGGGGTCGTAGTCGAAGGCGTCCACGCGGCGGGTGGGGCTGTCGGCGTGGTAGAGGGTGCGGCCGTCAGGGCTCCACCCGAGACCGTTGGAAATGGTGATGCCCGTGCGGAGAGTGGTGAGGGTGCCGGCGGGGTCGAGGCGGTAGAGGGCGGCGCTGTCCGGCACGCCGTCTTCGGACATCGTGCCCGCGAGCAGTGTGCCGCGCGGGTCGACCTTGGCATCGTTCAGGCGACGACGCACTCCGTCGTCCGGGAGCGGCAGGGTGACGACCGGGCTGAGTGGCCGGGCGAATGTTCCGCACGGAGACTTCTCGGACGAGCGCTCGGCGGCGACAGGACCGTCGACGCGGAAGATGGTGTCTCCCATCGTCGCCAGCAGTCCGCCGGAGGCGCACGGCAGTACCGCGCTGACCGGCGGGTCGAGGCTGATGGTCGCCCGGGGGGCGAGGTCGGGGGTGCTACCGGTCAGGGTGGCGCGGTGGATGTGGCCGCCGCGGATGTCCACCCACAGCAGTTCCCCGGTGCGCGGGTCCCAGACGGGCGCTTCGGACAGGCGGCCGGGCGGGGGTGCGCACACGTGTGCCCTGAGAGTTCTCATGGTGAGCTCCGGCCCGCTATGTCGGCAGTCCGACGGCGCGTTCGCCGCTGCGCCGCTGTTGGATCACCACGGCCGCGACCAGCAGCGAGCCCTGGGCGACGTTCTGCCAGAACGTATTGACGCCCACCACGTTCAGGCCGTTGTCCAGCGCGCCGAGCAGGATGACCGCGAGCAGCGTGCCGCCGACCGTGCCCTTGCCGCCCTTGAGGGCGCAGCCGCCCAGCGCCGCCGCGGTGATCGCCTTGAGTTCGAGGCCCTCGCTACCGGAGACCGGCTGGCCGGATCCGGTGCGGGCGGTCAGGATGATGCCCGCGATGGCCGCGACCACGCCCGCCAGCATGTACACCGCGATCAGGTACTTGTTGATGTTGATGCCGGAAAGTCGTGCGGCCGTGTCGTTTCCGCCGATGGCGTAGATATTGCGCCCGATGTCGGTGTACTTCAGGAGCACGTGCACGCCCAGCGCGACCAGGCCGAGGACGATCACCGGCACCGGCAGCCCGAGGATCTTGCCGCGTGCCAGGAAGATGAACACATCGTTGTCGAGGACGAAGCCCTGCGCCTTGCCGCCCGAGATCAATTGAGCCAGACCCTTGTACGCGGCCAGCGTGGCCAACGTCGCGATGACGGGGTTGACCCGGCCGTAGACGATGATGATGCCGTTCGCCAGGCCCAGCACCAGTCCGGCACCGATCGCGGCCAGCATCCCGGCGAAGGCGTTGCTCCCTGCCGAGGTGAAGGCCATGGCGCTGATGACCGAGGCGACACCCGCCTGCGAGCCGACCGAGATGTCCAGGGCGCCGCAGATGATCACCACGGTCTGCACGACGGCGAGCAGCCCGAAAACCGTGACCGCGTCACCGATTCCGGCGATATTGCGCGGATCCAGGTAGCCGTCGTTGAGCCAGGCGAAGATCGCCACGACCACGACCAGCGCGCCGATCAGGCTGAGATTGCCGGTGCCGATGAAGCGGATCACCCGGCGCGGGGTGAGTGCGGTCAAACCACCGAGGTAGCGGGCGAATACGGGTGTCGGCGCGGAAACCGCTGTCTCCGTATCCATGTCGATTCGTTGGTCGGTCATGATTTCCTAAGGTCGCTGCGCGGTCAGGTCGTCAGCCATGGCGAGGGCGAGGATCGCCTCCTCGCTGGCGTCGGCGCGGTCCAGTTCGCCGGTGACGCGGCCCTGCTGCATGACGACGATGCGGTCGGCGAGGCCGAGGACTTCGGGGAGCTCCGAGGAGATGACCAGCACCGCCACGCCGGATCCGGCCAGTTCCTCGATGATGTGGTAGATCTCGATCTTCGCGCCCACGTCGACGCCGCGCGTGGGTTCGTCCAGGATGAGCACGCTGGGTTTGCGGGCCAGCCAGCGCGCCAGCACCACCTTCTGCTGATTGCCGCCGGAGAGCTTGCGCACCTCCTGCTCGATCGAGGGCGTCCGGACCCGCAGCGACTCGACATACCGGAGCGCCAGTGCGCGTTCCGCACCGCGGCGCACGAAACGCCAGTGCCGCAGGCGATCCAGCATGGCGAGCGAAATATTGTCGCGCACACCGCGATGCAGCAGCAGCGCCTGCGCCTTGCGTTCCTCGGGCGCGTATCCCATTCCGGCCCTGACCGCGTCGCGCGGCTGGCGCAGCCGCACCCGGGTGCCATCGATCCGCACCTCCCCGGACCGGATCGGCAGGTCCCCGGCCAGCGCGCCCGCCAGCTCGGAACGACCCGCGCCGACCAGCCCGGCCAGCGCCACCACCTCACCCGCGCGCACCCGCAGGCTCACGTCACGCACATCGTCGGTGGTCACGTGGTCCACCTCGAGCAGCACCCGCCCGAGTTCGGAATGCTTGCGCGCGAACACCGTCGACAGATCGCGGCCGACCATCATCCGCACGATCTCCTGATCGTCGGTGCCGGCGGTATCGCGCACGCCGACCAGCGCGCCGTCCCGTAGTACGGCCACCCGGTCGGCCAGCTGGAAGATCTCCCGCATGCGGTGGGATACGTAGATCACCGCGAGGCCGCGGTCGCGCAGGCGGCCGATCAGCGCGAACAGTGATTCGGTCTCGTGATCCGACAACGAGGAGGTCGGTTCGTCGAAGGCGATGACCTTGGCGTCGGTGGTCAGTGCCCGCATGATCTCCACCAACTGCCGTTGCGCCGCAGTCAGTTTCGAGCCGAGGGTGTCCGGATCCAGATCCCGGTCGAAGCCGAGCCGGGCGAGATCGGCGCGCACGCGGGCCCGCAGTGCCGCGCGATCCAGCAGTCGGCTCGCGCGGCGCGGCAGCGCGCCGAGATAGACGTTCTCGGCGACCGAGACGTGCGGCACGATCTCCGGTTCCTGGCCGATCACCCGGATGCCCGCGGCGCGCGCTGCCGCAGGACTCGCCAATTCCAGTGGCGCACCGTCGAGTTCGAGGGTGCCGCTGTCGGGACGATGGTCACCGCCGAGGATCTTGATGAGCGTGGATTTCCCCGCGCCGTTCTCCCCCATCAACGCGGTCACCATTCCGGCGGGGAAGTCCAGGCTCACCTCGCGCAGCGCGGGCACGCCCGCGAAGCCCTTGGTGAGCCCGGAGACCCGCAGTCCCGTCAGCTGCACGTGACGCCTGCCTGTTGCCAGTTGGTGGCGTCCACCATCTTGGTCGGGGCAAATGCCTCGGCGGGCATGGACTTTCCGTTCTTCAGGTAGTCGTACATGGTCTGCACGGCCAGCGCGCCGACGTCCTTGCCATTGATGAACAGGGCCGCCTTGAAACCGGTGGGCTTGCCGCCGCGCCATTCCTTGCAGGCCAGATACGCGCCGAGGCCGACGCCGAGCACATTGTCGGCGGAGTAGCCGGCGTTCTGGATGGCCGCGACACCGCCGCTGACGTTCTCGTCGTTGCAGCCCATGACGATCCAGTTCTTGACCGAGCGATTGCCCGCGACGGTGGCGGAGATCTTGTTCTGCGCGTCCGACGGGGTGTTGTCGGTGCCGACCTCGATCACCTTGACGTCGGCGCCCGAAGCGTCCTTGAAGGCCTTCTGATTCGCCTTCACCCGATCGGTGCAGACCGTCACGTCCTGCTTCCAGGCGTCGACGATCGCGGTGTCCTCCGCCTTCCAGCCCGCCTTCTTGAAGTCCTCGCCCGCGCGGGTGCCGACCTCGGTTCCCATTTGCGTGCCACTGAATCCGACGCGCGGCACCAGATTGTCCTTGGTGCAGGAGGCCGGATCCGGGCCATTGGTGCAGACCTGGTCGTCGGAGGTGAGCAGGGCGACGCCACCCGACTTGGCCAGCTGCGCGACCTGCGGGCCGACCGAGGGATCCGGGACGACCACGATGACGCCATTGGCCTTCTGGTTCACCGCGTTCTGCACCTCGGTGACCGCCTTGTTGGCGTCATTGCCGAGGTTCACCACCTTCAGGTCGACGCCGAGCTCCTTGGCCTTGGCCTTGGCGCCGTCGGCCTCGCCGATGAAGTATTCCTGGTCGCCTTGCTTCTGGGCGTAGACGAGGTTGATCGTGCCCGAAGTGTGCTGCGGGCCTGCGTCGTTCGAGCCGGAATCCTTGCCCGACGAGCAGGCGGTCGCGGCCAGGGCCAGAGCGGCTCCGCAGACCAGCGCGCTGGTCCATCGGCGTCGGTGGGTCCAGGACATGAGCACTCCTAGGTGATCTGCCACACAGTAGGCATCGGTAGTGATGCCGGTTACAGTAGGACTTCGGATAACTGTTGTAAATACTGTTGGCGGAAGTAGTCTCACGCACAGCTAGGGTATCTTCGCGGGCAGCAGCGAAAGGAGCGGGCGAGGCCGTGTACCAGTTGACCGCGCGGGATATCAGGCGCCGCAACAGGTTCTGCGTACTGCAGGCGGTGTACGCCGCGGCGGGGCACACCAGCCGGCAGGAGATCGCACGAGCCACCGGGCTGTCGTTCGCGACGATCGGCAATCTGATCGCCGAACTGCTCGAGGTGGGGGTGCTCGCCGAACTCGGCTACGAGGCAGCGGGAATCGGCCGGCCGCGCGCCCAGCTCGCCATCAATCCCGACCGCGGCAGGCTGATCGGCGTCGATATCGCCGAAACCGGCATCCACGTGGACGTTTTCGACCTCGCGATGTCGGTGCTGCGGTCGAGCGAGATCCCCGTCGATCCCGCCGCGACCACGCCGGAGGACATCGTGGAGCTCATCGTGCAGGGCATCGACGAGGTCATCGCCGGCGATGCCGACACGGTGCTCGGCATCGGCCTGAGCGTGCCCGGCCTGGTCGAACCCGAGACCGGGAAGTCGGTGTTCTCACCGTACTGGCACTGGCACGACGTCCCCCTCAAAACCCTGCTCGAGCAGCGGCTACCGTATCCCCTCTACCTGGACAATCCGCTCAAGGCCAGTACCGCGGCGCAACTCTGGTTCGGCGCCGGCCGCGATGTCGACGACCTCATCGTCGTCACCCTCCGGGCGGGCGTCGGCATCGGCGTCGTCATCGACGGCATGCTCTACCGCGGCGTCACCAACAGCGCCGGCGAATGGGGCCACACCAACCTGGTCCTCGACGGCCGGTCCTGCACCTGCGGCCGCAACGGCTGTGTCGAAGCCTATGTGAGCGCCCCCGGAATCGCCGCGACCCTGCGCGAAATCGATTCCGCGAGCGACCTTCTCACCGACAATGCCGCCTCCACCGTCGCGGCCGTGGCCACAGCCGCCGCCCGCGGCGACGAAACCGCCCACGCCGTCATCGAAAAGACCGGCCACTACCTGGGCGTGGCCATAGCCAACCTGGTCAACCTCTTCAACCCCCGCCGCATGGTCTTCGGCGACCTGGTCGCCCGCCACCTCGGCACCCCGCTACTGGAAGCAACCCGCCGCGCCGCCGCCCACCACGCCATGTCCGACCCCTTCGCGGCAGTAACCCTCGAACTCGACACCCTCCCCCACAACCCCTCCAGCCTCGGCGCAGCAACCTTCGCCCTCGAGGGATTCCTGGCCGACCGAGAAACTTTCACCTCCATAGCCACCCGCCGAGCCCGCCGCACCGACACCCCACCCCTGACCCCGGCCTGACCGCGGCCACACCCCGCCGTTGGTTACCCGCCTCATGCCTCAGGTCGAGGCACGGTCAGAGTCGGTCGATCTCGGTGAGATCGATGTCGATCTCGAACGGCACGGTCAGCTGAAGCCGATCGTGATGAATTCCGGTGAGCGCGTAGGTACTTGTGGCCGGATCGAGCTCATAGACGTACACCACCGGGCGTCCGTCGACGTTTTCGACGCGCCAGAAGTGCGATATCCCCGCTCTGGCATACAGCTGAGGCTTGCGCTCTCGATCTCGTGTTCGCGATTCCGGCGAGACGATTTCGACGACCAGCACCACATCGTCGGCCTGGTATCCGGTGAGGCCGTGATCGCCGTCGCGATCTGCGTGTACCACGATCACGTCCGGCTCAGGGCGTTGGTCTCGGTCCAGGGTCACGGTCATCTCACCTCGGACCCGCATATCAGCTGGGACGTACCGGCGCAGCCCTGCGTCGAGGAGGATATTCGCCAAGCGGTGGAACTTCGCTTGCGGGCTTACGAAGACGAGACTCCCGTCGATCAGCTCGGTGTGCGGCGGCAGGTCGGGCAAGCGGTCCAGATCCTCAGCGACGAACCCGCCCGGCGGCGGGCGCAACCACTGCGGGAACGGTTCGACGGTCATGTGTTCGAGTATGGCATCGAAGGCGCTGGTCCGGCGGGGTAGCCGAACATGACCGTGCGGGTCGTGGGGTCGGCCTCGGCGAGTCGCACTCGTACCGTCCCGCCTTCCGGGGGTGTGCCGGTGCACTTGGCGAGGACGGGTGGGTCGGCGATGAAGATTTCGGCGGGGCGGGTGGCGTTGGCTTCGCGGAGGACCACGGCGTCGAAGTCGGTGCCGAGGCGGGGGGACAGGACGGTGGCCTCGGTGAGGTCTACGCAGGCGCGTTCGACCTTGCCGGCCATGGCGTCGGTGCGGCGCATGGCGTCGGCGACGGCGGTGAGGTCGTCGCGGACCCAGTGCGGGACTTCGGTTTTCGCGCAGTGAGCCAGGCAGATCTCGGTGGCGTAGCGGTCGCCCAGGCGGCGCAGGGGGGCGGTCACGTGGGCGTAGGGTGCGCCGATCGCACTGTGCTGCAAGGCTTCCGGGGCCTGGCCGTTCAGGATGGTGTAGGTCGCGCCGCGTAGCAGGCCGGTGGCCTCGGACATGAGCACCAGGGCGGCGGGAGTATTGCAGTCGAGTGTGGCCAGCATGCGGCCCGCGGACTCGTTACGCGGCCAGGACACCCCGACCGCGGCGGCGGTGTGGCGCATCGACTCGATGGCGGCCGGGGCGGGCGGTGGCATGGTGCGCAGCAAACCCACGTGCTCGGGGTTGCCGGACCCGTTCGATTTATAGCCATCGAGCATGATTCGGGCCGCGCACATACCGGCCAGCAGGGAGACCTGTTCGTTCCAATCGTCGACGGCGGTGCGCGGTTCGACGGCGAGCTGCCAATGGTCGATTCCGGTTTGCTCGCCGTCGCGCACCACGGTCTGCGAGGGCAGCCGCAGGGTGATCGCGCCGCGCTCGAGTCCGGCATCGATGCGCAGGCGGCCGAACACCGGCAGCGCCGCGAGGGACGGGTGCAGGCGGCCGGCATCGGCGTCGGCCTGCACACCCCGATAGTCGAGGCGGACGCGGGAGCGCACCAGGGCGCGCGTCACCGTGTAGTGCACGGGCACGGCGCGCGCGTCGCATTCGATGGTCCACAGCGCGACCGGGCGGTCCACGCCGGGCAGCAGGCTGGCACGGCCCTCGGACAGCACCGGCGGGTGCAGCGGGACGGTGCCGTCGGGAAAGTAGAAGGTCTGGCCGCGGGCCAGGGATACGCGGGCCAGTTGCCCGCCGGGAACGACCATCGCGGCCACATCGGCGATGGCGTAGTAGAGCAGGAATCCGCCGGCCGGGGTGCGCTCCAGATACAGCGCCTGATCCAGATCCATGGCGCCGGGGGGATCAATGGTGACCAGCGGAATCTCCCGCCGATCGGCCCGGGCGCCCGCGAACGCGTCCACCGCGTCGCGGGCCTCGGAGACGGCCCCGGACGGGTAGTCCGAGGCCAATCCGAACTCAGCTCGGACGACGCCGAAGTCCACCGGCGCCGACACGATCCGCTGATGCAGTTCCACTGCGGAGACTGTCCCTACTGCAGGGCCAGCATGGTGCCGTTCAGCTCGTTGAACGGACCGTACACGGTGAACACCACGCGACCATCCGGGTACTGGGACGACATCGCGGCCGCCGAGTCCAGAGCCTCCCCGAAGGACGCGGCCGAGGGATGCGGCAGGCCCGCGATCGCCTGCCCGATGTGGGTCTGCGCCACCCACACCGTGTCCGCGGGGGTGAGATCGACCTGCACCCCACCCGGCAGCGGGGTCACGGTGGCCGCCGAGGCGGAACCGGCACCCAGCACAGCGGTAGCGGCGGCAGCGAGAAGCGCACCGACTGCCAGTTTGCGAGCAATTCGCATGTAGACGAGACCTGCTTTCCGACGTTTGTTGAGCCCTTCGCCCCGTTGCGGACCGCAACGGAACTTTCCAACGCGCAACACTTTATGACGTCGATCACGTTCGGTGCCAGTTCGGAGCAGATAACCCCGCTCGACACGCCGAGCCGCGCCGCTACACGCCGTGTGGCGCGTCGCAATTGTCATCCAACCCGTCGGTCCGTGCACGCGAACGGGAGAGCGGCGTCGCTCACGCCGCTCTCCCGCCGGCCATTTCCCCGCCCGTGGTCGCGGGGTCTACTTTCCGCGCAGCCCGTCCGGGAACTTGGCGCTGAAGAGTTTGAATGCGTATGCGATACCGAACAGCACCACGATGGCCGCCGGCTGAATCAGACCCGACATGATTGTTTCCTCACCTCTTGCCGCCGGACGCGCTCGGACCCGGTGCCCGCGCTACGCCGACTCCTCACCGCGGCCGGGACCCCCGGCCGCGTTCGTCTTCGCCTGCGTACCGGGCTGTTCCAGCGCCGCCAGGGCCTCCCGGATGCCGGGCTGGGCGAGCGCCGCCATCAGCTCGCCGAGGGCGGCGGGCTCCGGGGCCGACGGCTCGGCGGCCGGTTGCTCGGCCGCCGCTTCCGATCCGGCTGCCGGGGCGGGCGGGTGCCCGCTGCGTTCCAGGAAGCGCAGCAGTTCCACCGGGAACGGCAGCACCAGGGTCGAATTCTTCTCCGCCGCAACCTGAACCACGGTTTCGAGGAAGCGCAATTGCAGAGCGGCCGGGGCGTGGGCCATATTGGCCGCGGCCGCCGCCAGCTTCTCCGACGCCTGCAACTCGCCCTGGGCGGAGATGATGCGGGCGCGGCGTTCGCGTTCGGCCTCGGCCTGGCGAGACATGGAGCGCTTCAAGGCATCCGGCAGCGCGACGTCCTTGATCTCGACGCGATCGATGTGCACGCCCCAGTTGATGGCCGGGCTGTCGATCATGAGCTCCAGGCCCTTGTTGAGCTGTTCGCGATTGGACAGCAGATCATCCAGTTCGCTCTTGCCGATGATGGAGCGCAGCGAGGTCTGCGCCACCTGCGCGACCGCGAACAGATAATCCTGCACCTCGATCAGCGCGCGCATGGGATCGATGACCCGGAAGTAGACGACCGCATCCACGCGGACGGTCACATTGTCACGCGTGATCCCCTCCTGCGCGGGCACCGGCATGGTGATCACCTGCATGGAGACCTTCTGCATCTTGTCCACGCCCGGAATCAGCAGCCGCATTCCCGGCTCCCGCACCGCTCGCACCCGCCCCAGCCGGAATACCACCCCTTTTTCGTACTGCGTAACCACTCGCACCCCGGCCGCGAGTCCGATACCGGCGATCACTGCAAAGGCGGCGAGCCATCCCATCAACAGATACAGAACATCCATTGTTCGCTCCGCGAAACTATTTCCGCTCCATCGGAAATCCCGATGGCGTGCCTCCATCATGGCACCGGAGGATCGCCCCCGCGACGCAAAAACTCGCCACATGAGCCACCCGAGGTTCGCGGCCCGGCTCGATTCTGGACTGCGGCTGGAATAGACCTCCGCCGTGGAGCGGGGGAGCGCAGCGGAGGAGCGGAGGAGGGAAGAATCGAGCTTCCGGCTCCATAGACCTGCGCCTTGGCCGCGAACCCGCCGGAGCGGAGGCCGAAAATACGGGCGGACGAGTCGGTCTGTAAGCCGGATCCTGTCCCCGGTGGTTACCCACCGGGTGGCGACCATCCATCTGGACACACCGTTGCCGGGTGCCTCGAGCGGTCCACCCGCAGGCTCGGGCGAGCAGCCCTCGAACACCTGCGCAGCCGCACTCTCGCGAGTGCGGCCTTCGACCTTGCTCCGGGCGGGGTTTACCTAGCCGCGCCGGTCACCCGGCGCGCTGGTGCGCTCTTACCGCACCGTTTCACCCTTACCGGCGGTGCACTTCTCGCGAAGTGCGGCCCACCGGCGGTCTGTTTTCTGTGGCACTGTCCCGCGGGTTGCCCCGGGTTGCCGTTAACAACCGCCCTGCTCTCCGGAGTCCGGACTTTCCTCGGCGAGGGGCGGCGGCACATGCGTGCCCGTTCCCTTCGCCGCGGCCGCCCGACCGACTCGTCCGCGGCCACCAGGGTACGGTAGGGCCCCATGGAGCGTGTGGAGGTGGGGTTCCCTTCGGGTGGCGAGCAGTGCGCCGCATGGCTGTATCTCCCGGATGGACCGCCCAAGCCGCGCCCGCTGGTGGTCATGGGTCACGGGCTGGGGGCGGACCGGGAAATGGGATTGGACCGGTATGCCCGGCGGTTCGCGTCGGCGGGAATCGCGGCCCTGGCCTTCGACTATCGGCATTTCGGGGCCAGCGGCGGTGAGCCCCGGCAGATGATCAATATCGCCCGGCAGCGCGCGGACTGGCATGCGGCAATCGCCTTCGCGCGCACCGTCCGGGGGATCGACGCCACGCGAATCGCACTGTGGGGCAGTTCATTCGGTGGCGGGCACGTGCTGGCGGTCGCGCCCGACGATCACTACATCGCGGCCGTGGTGGCGCAGTGCCCGTTCACCAGCGGCCGGTCGTCGGCACTGGCGAAGGGGCCGATCAGCCTGATCAAGACCGGCACGCTGGCGGTCACGGATCAGGTTGTGGGACCGATCATCCGGCGCCCCATCAATGCCCGGCTGGCGGGCAAGAAGCATTCCGCGGCGCTGATGAGCGCCGCCGACGTGCCGGCCGGTTTCGGCCGCCTGGCCGAGGAGAGCGGGCAGTACCGGCCGAAGGTGGCGGCCCGCGTCGCCCTGTCGACGCTGTTCGACAATCCCACCCGGCACGTCAAGGACATCAAAGCGCCGGTGCTGTACGCGATCTGCGACAACGACTCGGTGGCCCCGGCCGGCCCGACGCTCAAGGCCGCGGAGCGCACCAAGCACGCCACCGTGAAGCGTTACCCCATCGGGCATTTCGAGATCTACTTCGACGACTGGTTCGAGAAGGCCGTCTACGACCAGACCGAGTTCCTGATGGCCACGCTGCGTCCCTGAACCCCGGTGGGGCCCAGGGGTTCAGAGGTACGAGGTGTCGTTGACCAGGCGCACCGAGGAGCCGCCGTCCGGATAGAACTCGGCGATGGACAGCGACGCCAGATCCAGGTGCAGCCGGTACAGCAGCGAAGGCCCCACCCCGAGCGCCAGCTGCAGCAGCGTCTTGATCGGCGTGACATGGCTGACCACCAGCACATTCGCGCCCGGATACAGCGCAACCAGATCCCGCCGCACCCCCTCGACCCGCTCCCGCACCTGGTCGAAGCTCTCGCCGCCGGGCGCCGGAATCGACGGATCCCCCAGCCAGCGGCCGTGCAGCTTCGGATCCCGCTCGCGGGCCTCCGGGAAGGTCATCCCTTCCCACGCACCGAAATCCGTCTCGGTCAATCCGTCCAGCACCCGCACCGGCAGTCCGAGCGCCCGGCCCGCCGCCTCGGCGGTCTCCTTGGCCCGCCCCAGCGGGGAGCACACGATCGCCTCGATCCCGCCCTTGCGCGCCAGCATGGCCGCCGCGTTGGCCGCCTGCTTCTGCCCGAGCTCGGTCAGCGGCGGATTCCCCCGCCCCGAATACCGCCGCTGCACAGAGAGTTCCGTCTGTCCGTGCCGGAGCAGCAGCAGCCGCGTCGGCCGTCCCACGGCACCGGTCCATCCGGGCGAGTGCGCGGTGCTCCCCGCGGCAGACCCACCGGTTTCCGGTACTTCGACGACACCGCCCGCGACCGCCGCGGCGATTTCCCCTACCGCCGAACCGCTGTCGACCGCCGCGGGACCGGCGGCCCGATCGTTCGCCAGCGCGGTGCGGACTTCGGCGACCGTATCGGCGTCGTCCATGGCCTCATTGGCCAGGCGGTCGGCGTACGAGTTCTCCTTGCGCGGAATCCAGGTGAAGCTCACCCGATCGAACCCGGCGACCAGCCGCCGCGCCCGATCGGCCAGCGGAATCATGGCCTCGTGCTTGACCTTCCACCGCCCGGACATCTGCTCCACGACCAGCTTGGAGTCCATCCGCACGGAAACCTCACGCGCACCGAGTTCGGCCGCGGCTTCCAAACCCGCTATCAGCCCGCGATATTCGGCGACATTGTTGGTGGTGACCCCGAGGAACTCCTTGCGCTCGGCCAGCACCCGCACCCGCTCGGCATCCCACACCACCGCGCCGTAACCGGCAGGCCCGGGATTCCCGCGCGAACCGCCGTCAGCCTCGACGATCACCAAGTCCACCAACGCTTCTCACCCTTCATGTCGTCCGTCATCCCGCACGCGGCGTGCTACCCGCGGCCACTCGTCCACGGCGGGCCGGCCGAGCTCATCACATCAGGACAGTGGAACGCCCTCGAGGCATTCCGGCACGGCCGCGCGCGGCGATCAGCGGCGCGCGGCGGGTTGTCACAGGCCGGACTGCTTGGTGCGCACCAGGATCGCGCCGCATTCGGGGCAGCGCACCACCACGTCGGGGGCGGTCTGGGAGATGCGGGAGATCTCGCCGCGGTCGAGTTCGATGCGGCAGGCGCCGCAGCGGCGGGCCTGGAGCAGGGCGGCGCCGACGCCGTAGCTGGTGCGCTGCTTGTCGTAGGTGCTGAGCAGCTCGGCGGGGAAGGAGTTGGCGAGGGCTGCGCGATCGGAGTCGCAGCGCTGCTGGGCGACGTCCAGGTCGGCGACCGCGTCGTCGCGGCGGCGCTCGGCGTCGATCAGATCGGCCTCGGCCTGGTCCAGGTTGGCGCCGGCGTGGTCGTGGTCGGCGGCGGCGGCCTCGCGGCGCTCCATCACCTCGATGAGGTCGTCCTCGAGGACCGTGCGGCGGCGTTCCAGGCTGCCCAGTTCGTGTTGCAGTTCGGAGAGCTGCTTGGCCCCGACCGACCCGGCGGTGAGCATGCCGCGGTCGCGGTCCTCGCGCTTGCGGACGGCCTCGATCTCGCCCTCCAGCTTGCGGATGTCGCGGTCCAGGTCGTCGATGAGGATCTCGACCTTCACCGCCGCGTCCTTGCGGGTGGTGCGTTCCCCTTCCAGCCGCGCCACTTCCTGCTGCTCGGGCAGCACCTTGCGGCGATGCTCGATCCGTGTCAGCTCGGCATCGACAGCGGCGAGGTCGAGCAGCTTGGCCTGGATCGATGGTTCGGCATTCAACGCGAAGGTCTCCTGGACGCTATGGACGAGTAAGACTCCCACCGTACCGTGTCCAATTTGCCCTACGCTTCGCTCCGGGCTGGTTCGCGGCCCCGAAGTCTCGATTCTTCCCTCCTCCGCTCCTCCGCTTCGCTCCCCCGCTCCAAGGCGGAGGTCTATTCCAGCCGCGGTCCAGAATCGAGACGGCCGCGAACCAAAAAGTGCCTGCTCAGCAGCCGGCCGCGCCGAGGGTCCACGGGTCGGTGCGCAGCGTCGAGACGCGGGTCTCGAGGCTCGGCAGTGCGGCGCGCACCACACCTTCCGCCTGCGCGCACCAGGGGAACTCGGTGGCCCAGTGGGCGGCGTCGATCAGGGCCGGGCCGCCCGCGCGCAGGTGCTCGTCGGCCGGGTGGTGGCGCAGGTCGGAGGTCACGTAGGCATCGACGCCGAGGCGAGAAACCTTGCCCAGGAACGAATCTCCCGCGCCGCCGCACACCGCGACGGTACGGATGACGCGGTCCGGGTCCCCGGCGGCGCGCACCCCCCAGGTGGTGGCGGGCAGGCCGGCGCGGACGCGAGCGGTGAACTCGCGCAGGGTTTCCGGGGCGGGCAGCTCGCCGACGCGGCCGATGCCCAGGCCGGAGGGCAGCGCGGCGCGCTCGGTCACGTGATAGAAGGGTTCCTCGTACGGATGCGCGGCCCGGAGGGCGGCCAGCATGGCGGCGCGCCGGGATGGCGGGGCGACCACCTCGAGGCGGTCCTCGGTGACCTCGTGCAGCTCACCGACCGCACCCACGGCCGGATTCGCGCCGTCGAGGGGCCGGAACTGTCCGGTGCCCGAGACCGTCCACGCCGCATCCGAGTAGGTCCCGCTGCTGCCCGCGCCCGCGGCGAACAGGGCGTCGAGCACTTCGTCGCGATGCGTGACGGGCACCGCCACCACCCACTTGTCCAGGGCGGTCCAGGGTTTCGGATCCAGCGGACCGGTCACGGTCAGCCCGATGGCGTGTGCCAGCGCGTCCGAGACCCCCGGATCGGCGGAGTCGGCATTGGTGTGGGCGGTGAACAGCGCGCATCCGGAACGGATCAGCCGGTGCAGCAGCCCGCCTTTCGGTGTATTGGCCGCGACGGTGTCCACGCCGCGCAGCAGCAGCGGATGGTGCACGACCAGCGCCTGCGCGCCCCATTCGATCGCCTCGTCCACGACCGCGCCGGTGGCGTCGACCGCGAACAGCACGCGCGACACCGGCTCGTCCGGATCACCGGCCACCAGCCCCACCGAATCCCAGGATTCGGCCAGCCCGGGCGGGTACGCCGCATCCAGCGCCGCCATGAGATCCGCCAGCCGCACCGTCGTCACCACAACCGAACCTCCTGTTCGCTCACCAGCCTGCGCCTCACTCACGAACGCACTGCGTCTCAACTCATAAGCCCACGTCGCGAATGGCCGCGACCAGCCGATCCACCTCGGCGGCGGGCCGCACCGCGACTCGCAGGAAAACCGTTTCCAGCCCCGGGAACGTATCACCACGGCGCACCGCGATTCCCTTGTCCGCGAGCTTCTTTCGCAACAATTCCGCATCCGGCACCCGGAGCAGCAGGAACGGCCCGTGCGCGGGCTCGTGCACCTCGACGCCGAGTTCCCGCAACCGTGGAATCATGGCGGCCCGATCGGCCGCGACGGTCCCGGCCCGGCGCTGCGCCTCCGCCACCGCGGCCGGTTCGCTCACCGCCGCAATGGCTTCCAGTTGCAGAGTGCCCAGCGGCCAGTGCGGGCGCCCGTGATTCAGCCGCGCCAGCACCGGCGGCGCACCGAGCACATAGCCGCAGCGCAGCCCGGCCAGCGCCCAGGTCTTGGTGAGGCTCCGGAATACGAGCACATCCGGATGGCTCTCTCCGGCAAGCGATTCCGGCTCCCCCGGCACCGCGTCGGCGAATGCCTCGTCCACCACCACGATGCGGCCCGGCCGCCGCAGCGCGCGGATACTGTCCGCCGGATGCAGCACCGAGGTCGGATTGGTGGGATTGCCCACCACCACCAGATCCGCGTCCTCCGGCACCACGGCGCCGTCGAGCGTGTACGGCGGCGCGAGCATCACCCGCGCGACCGATACCCCCGCCTCCCGCAGCGCCAGCTCCGGTTCGGTGAACGAGGGATGGATCACCGCCGCCAGCCGCGACCCCAGCCGTGGCAGCATGGCGAACCCTTCGGCCACCCCCGCCAGCAGCAGCACCTCGTCGATCGCCCGCCCGTGCCGGGCGGCCACCGCCGCGCGCGCTGCCCGCTCGTCCGCCGCGCCCGGATACCGCCCGAGCTCTCCCAGCCGTCCCGCCAGCCGCTCACGCAACCATTCCGGCGGCGCGCTCCCCTGGACGTTCACCGCGAAATCGACCATGCCGGGCCGCGCATCCACGTCCCCGTGGTGCCGCAGCCTGGCATGGTCGAAATCGGGAAACTCCGTGTCGTCCGGCACAGCCGTCCACCCTACGTGGCCGCCTCCCACGCCCACCGGACAGAATGGCTGTCGTGGGCGAGCTGCATGTGACCTTCATCTGCACCGGCAATATCTGCCGGTCCCCGATGGCCGAGAAGATTTTCGCCGTACACCTGGAACGTGCGGGGCTGGCGGATCGGGTGCGGGTGAGCAGTGCCGGGACCGGCAGCTGGCATGTCGGGGACGAAGCCGACTACCGGACGAATCGGGAGCTGGAGGCGCACGGGTATCCGACCGGGCATCGGGCCGCGCTGATCGGGCCGGATCATCGGGCGGCCGATCTGCTGGTGGCGCTCGACACCGGGCACGAGCGGGAGCTGGCCCGGCTGGGGGTGCCGTCGGATCAGCGGCGGCTGCTGCGGAGTTTCGATCCGCACGCGGACGGGCGATCGGTGCCGGATCCGTACTACGGCGACCAGTCCGATTTCGCGCTGGTGCGCGAACAGATCGAGGCGGCGGTGCCGGGTCTGCTGGACTGGGTGCGCGAACAGCTGGGGGAGGTCGCATGAGCTCGGTGACCTCGCTGCTGCGGCGCTTCACCTTCCTGCTGCGGCCCAGCTGGCTGATTCTCGCCGTGGTGGTCGCCGGTTTCGCCTACCTGTGCTTCACCGTGCTGGCCCCCTGGCAGCTGGGCAAGAACACCCGCACCTCCGAACGCAACGACCGCATCGCGAATTCGGTGCACGCCGACCCGGTCGACATCACCGGCATGCTGTCGGGCAGCGGCAAGAACACCGAGTGGCGGCGGGTCACCGCGAACGGCGTCTACGTGCCGGATTCGACCGTGCTGGTCCGGCTGCGCCACCTCGACGGCCAGCCCGCCTACACGGTGCTGGCCGCCTTCCGCCTCGGCGACGGGCGCACCCTGCTGGTGGACCGCGGCCAGGTGGCAGCGGCCGCGGGCGGCACTCATCCGCCGATCGTCGCCGCCCCGCCCACCGGCACCCAGCAACTGGCGGCCCGCATCCGCGCCTCCGAGGGCGTGATCGAGAAGAAGCCCCCGACCACCGAAGACGGCTACCGCCAGGTCTATACGACCGACACCCAGCAGGAAGCCACGGTCCTCGGCATCCCCCTGACCCCCATCCCCACCGACGGCCTGGGCGGCTACCTCCAGCTCGAGTCCGGCCAGCCCGGCGCCTTCACCCCCGACCCGCTCCCCCAGCTGGACTCGGGCCCCTACCTCTCCTACGGCCTGCAGTGGCTGGCCTTCGGCGTCATGGCTCCCCTCGGCCTCGGCTACTTCGTCTGGGCCGAGATCCGCGCCCGCCGCCGCGAAAAGTTCGAAGCCTCAGCCCAGCCGACCACCACCGGCGTGGCAGCCGCCGGCTCACCGGGCGACGCCGACCAGCCCGATAGCACCGCCGCGCCCGCCCCCACAACAGCGACGAAACCCAACGACCCGGCCCCCGAGCCGAAACCCACGACAAATGAAGCTCGCCTCGCCGACCGCTACGGCGGCACGCGCCGGTAGACCTGGGCTGCACCGTCGCGGCGCATTCCGCATGCGCACAGCCTCGGTCCGCGCCGGGGGCGACGAAGGCTGAAAGGCACCCGGGTGTGCACTTCTCATCGTCCGGATATGCGACCTGGCCGCGCAGCATCGGACAGCAGCTCGGCCGTTCTCCGCGCCGCGGCTGAAGTCGGCCGGGCCTGTCGCCTCCGCTAACCTCGCCGGGTGCGAACGGGAATTGCCACTGCGGCGGGACTGCTGCTCGGGTTCGGGTTGGACCGGGCGCTGGGGGATCCGCGGCGCGGGCATCCGGTGGCCGGATTCGGTTCGGCCGCAACGAAGGTGGAATGGCTCACCTATCGGAACAGCCGCGTGGCGGGGGTTGTGCACGAGATCGTGCTGGTAGGTGCGGTTTCGGGGCTGGGGATCGGATTACGGCGGGCCGTCGCCGGACGGGCGCTCGGTGAGGCGGTGCTCACGGCTGCCGCGACCTGGACGGTGCTGGGCGGGACGAGCTTGGCACGGACCGGGCGGGCGATGGCGGATCGGCTCGAATCCGGCGATATCGACGGGGCGCGAGCACTGCTGCCGTCGCTGTGCGGGCGGGATCCCGAGGTGCTCGACGTGGACGGGCTGGCCCGGGCGGCGCTCGAATCCATTGCGGAGAACACCTCCGATGCGACTGTGGCGCCGCTGTTCTGGGGCGCGGTGGCGGGTGTTCCCGGCTTGCTGGCGTATCGGGCGATCAACACCCTCGACGCCATGGTCGGCTACCGCAATGACCGCTACCGCAACTTCGGCTGGGCTGCCGCCCGCACGGACGATGTCGCGAATCTCGCGCCCGCCCGCGTCAGCGGTCTCGTCACCACCGCGCTGGCTCCGGTCATCGGCGGTCGCCCGGCCGATGCGTGGCGGGCATGGCGGCGCGATGCGGCCAAGCATCCGAGCCCGAATGCCGGTGTGGCGGAGGCGTCCATGGCGGGCGCGCTGGGCGTAACCCTCGGCGGCCGCACCGAATATCGGCACGGCACCGAGCTGCGGCCGACGCTCGGTGACGGTCCGATCCCCCGGGTGCGTGATCTGCGCCGGGCGGTGCGGCTCTCGGAAGCCGTGCAGGTGGCCACCGTGGTCGCCGCCGCGTCGGCCGCCTACCTGCGGCGACGCTGATCCGGCCGCGCGAATTCACGAACCGTTCGGTCGTCTTCGCTAGATTTTCCGGAAGGAATGTCACAGTCCGCCGACCTGTTTCGTCGGTGCTGTGGACGGTTCGCCCCACCGGGGCGGACATGAGTGAAGGGCGAGGGTGCGATGAGTGACGGACGGCCGGACGGGCCCGATCAGGTCGAGCTGGCGCGACGGTTCGAGGAGCATCGGGGCTATCTGCGGCGGGTCGCGTACAGCACGCTCGGCAGTCTCAGCGACGCCGACGATGTGGTGCAGGAGGCGTGGCTGCGGCTGGTGCGCTACTACGAGACCAGTCCCGAGGGCGCGGATATCGAAAACCTGCGCGCCTGGCTGACCACCGTCACCGGCCGCCTGGCCCTCGACCACCTGGGTTCGGCGCGATCGCGGCGCGAACAGTATGTGGGCGAATGGCTTCCGGAGCCGGAGATCACCACCTGGGACGATCCGGCCGACCGCATCTCGCAGGACGAGCGCGTCACCACCGCCCTGCTGGTGGTGCTGGAATCCCTCTCCCCCGCCGAGCGGACCGCCTTCGTCCTGCAGGACGTCTTCGGCATGTCCGGCCCCGAGGTCGCCGAGGTGGTCGGCCGCACCCCCGCCGCCGTGCGCCAATTGGCCTCGCGCGCCCGCAAACACGTGGAGGACGGCACGCCCCGCTTCCCCGCCAGCGCGGACGAGCACGAGAAGGTGGTCTCGGCGTTCGCGGTGGCCTGGCGTTCCGGTGATCTGAGCGCCCTGCTCGGCGTGCTGGATTCCAATGTCACCTTCACCTCCGACGGCGGCGGCAAGGTGCAGGCCTTCCTGCACCCCATGCACGGCGCGGAGAAGGTCGCCAAGACGCTGCTCGGCTTCCTCGATGTCGCATCGAAGGTCGGTGGCGCGTGGGGCCGTTCGGTACTGGTCAACGGCCGCCCGGGCCTGGTGGTGTTCGACGGCAAGTACACCGGCGTCTTCGCGTTCACCATCGACGACGGCCGGATCACCAAGATCGACGTGGTCCGCAACCCGGACAAGCTGCACGGCATCCCGGCCGAAGGCGCGGAGCCCGACTGGCCGCTCGGCGGCACCGCCGGAGACAGCGACGCCTGAACCGCGGAAACCGCGGGCCCGCAACCGGATTCATCCGACGGCGGGCCCGTCGTCGTCCGTCAGGACGCGACCCGCGTCACCGGCCCGAGCCCGTGCGCGGCGGCCACCTCCGGCGAGTAGAGCCGGCCGGCGTCGGCCGTGAGCCCCTGGGCCAGGCCGGGATCGGTGGCGCAGGCGCCGGACCAGCCGAGATTCGCGATGGCGCCGACATACGGCAGCGTGACATTGGTGAGCGCCACGGTGGAGCTGTGCGGAACCGCGCCCGGCATATTGGTCACGCAGTAGAACAGCGAATCCGCCACCTGGAACGTCGGTTTCGCGTGCGTGGTGGGATGCGAGCTCTGGAAGCACCCGCCCTGATCGATGGCGATATCGACCAGCACCGAGCCCGGGCGCATGTGGGCGACCAGACTGTCGGGCACCAGTTTCGGAGCCCGCGCGCCCGGCACCAGGACCGAGCCGATCACCAGGTCCGCCGCCAGCACCGCCTTCTCGAGCTCGGCCGCGTTGGAGCCGATCGTGGTGACCCGCCCGCCGAACCGGGCGTCGAGTTCCCGCAGTCGCGCGATATTGGTGTCCAGTACGGTGACTCGCGCCCCCATGCCGACCGCGACGACCGCCGCATTGCCACCGGCCACCCCGCCCCCGAGGACCGTCACGTCCGCCGGCGGCACCCCCGGCACTCCGCCGAGCAGCAGGCCCGCCCCGCCCTGCGGCGACATCAGGTGATAGGCCCCGACCTGGCTGGCGAGCTTGCCCGCCACCTCGCTCATGGGCGCGAGCAGCGGCAGCGACCCGTCGGCGGCCCGGACGGTCTCGTAGGCGATGGCGGTGATGCCGGAGCGCAGGATCGCGTCCGTGCAGTCCCGCGAAGCGGCGAGGTGCAGGAAGGTGAACAGCACCTGCCCCTCCCGCATGCGCGAATATTCCTCGGCGATGGGCTCTTTCACCTTGAGCACCAGTTCCGCCCCGCCCCAGACCTCGTCCGGGCCCGGCAGCACCCGCGCGCCCGCCGCGATGTAGCTGGCGTCGCCGAATCCGGACCCCACCCCGGCCCCGGCCTCGACCAGCGCCTCGTGCCCGTGCCGCACCAGTTCCCCGGCGCCGGCCGGGGTGAGGGCGACGCGATACTCCTGCTCCTTGACCTCCCGCGGTACCCCGATTCTCATACCGCCATCGTTCACCCGCTGGAGCCGCGCCGCCATGAGCGCCACGGCCCGATTTCAGGAGGCGATCGCGGCGACGGTCAAGACCTCGCCGGGGGTCGGAATGCGCAGCCGGTCCGCGCGGCCGGCGAGGGTGAAGCGGTGGGTCAGGTAGTCGAGGTGTTCGGAGAAGTGCGCCCAGCCCTCGGCGTGGACCGGCACGATCACCGCGTCACCCAGCGCCTCCGAGGCGTGGACCGCGGTGCGGCCGTTGAGGGTCAGGTCGTGATCGCCGAAGCGGTCGGTATTGGCCGCGCCGACATTGAGGATGGCGATATCGATGCGCCCGAAGCGTTCCGCGATCCGGCGCACGTAGTCGACCGAGGCGTTGTCCCCGGAGACGTAGACGGTCGGCAGCCCGTCGGCCTGCAGCACGAACCCGGTGACCACCCCGGTGAACGGCTCGCAACCCTCGGGTCCGTGCAGTGCGGGCACCGCGGTGACGGTGACCGCGCCAATCTGCACCGACTCCCACTCTGCCAGTCCGCGAACACCTTCCATGCGCCCGGCGGCGTCCGGCGTGGACAGCACCGTCTCGACCCCCGCCACGAATTCCCGCCCGGACTGGTCGAGATTGTCCGCGTGCTGATCGTGCGAGAGCAGCACCACATCGACCGGCCCGATCTCGGCGGCGGGCACAGCCGGCCCGCTCAGCTTGTAGAGCGTGACGCCGCCCGGGTACTCACCCGGCTCGTCGAAGGTGGGGTCGGTCAGCCAGATCAGGTCGCCATAGCCGAATCGCACTGTGGGGCCGCCGATGTGGAGGAGCTCGAGGGTGGAGGTGGCCGCTGCGGTGTCGATCGTGTTCGTCATGGCATCGAGTCTCGCAAGGACGCCGCGATGCACGACAGCGGCCCACATGCCGAACGGCGACAAGATCGGGCCACATTCCCTATCGAGTCGTACCATAATCCGGTACCATTGATCGTGACAGAGCGAAAGGATACCTGTTATGACTTCAATGTCCGCCAGTGAGGCACGCGCCAAGCTGTACCCGCTCATCGAACAGGTCAACGACGACGCCGTCGCGATCCACATCACCAGCCGCAATGGCAACGCGGTGCTGATTTCCGAGGACGAGTACAACTCCCTACGCGAGACCCTGTATCTACTGCGGTCCCCCGCCAACGCGGCACGCCTGGCCGAAGGTATCGCCCAGGCCGAGGCCGGGGAATCCACCGAAGTGAACATGGACCAACTCGCGGAAGGGCTTGAATGAAAGTCACTTTCGTCAAAGTTGCATTCGAAGACTTCGAACACTGGGTGAGCACCGATCGCAAGATGGCGTTGCGGATCATTCGCCTGATCGGCGATATCCAACGCGACCCATTCGACGGTCTCGGCAAACCCGAGCCGCTGAAGGGCGACAAGTCCGGATATTGGTCGCGCCGCATCAACGACGAACACCGCCTGGTCTATTCGGTCACCGGCGACACAGTCATCATCGTCCAGGCGCGTTACCACTACTGACACCCGAACGGCAATGAAGCGCGGCCGGGACCACCCGGCCGTGGCACCACGCCCGCGGCCCATCGGGCCCTCTTCCGCCGGGCTTGACCGAGCCGAGTCCGCCGGCGCGGCTCCCCGCGGCGGCCCGGCGCCCGGCGGGGGCTAAGTTCGGGGCTATGAGGATTCAGCTGGGTGAGCACGTGCCGCAGATCGACGAGAGCGCGTGGGTCGCGCCGAACGCCACCGTGGCCGGGCGGGTGCGGCTGGAAGCCGAAGTGAGCGTCTGGTATTCGGCGGTGCTGCGCGGTGACATGGATCAGATCACCGTCGGTGCGCGCAGCAATATTCAGGACGGCTGTGTGCTGCACGCCGATCCGGGCTTCCCGTGCACGGTGGGCGAGGGAGTCTCGGTGGGGCACAACGCGATTCTGCACGGCTGCACGGTCGGCGACGATGTGCTGATCGGCATGGGCGCCACGGTCCTGAACGGCGCGGTCATCGGGGCGGGCAGCCTGATCGCGGCCAACGCGCTGGTTCCCGAGGGCGCCCAGATTCCGCCGGGCTCGCTGGTGGCGGGGGTGCCGGGCAAGGTGCGCCGGGAGCTGAGCGAGGCCGAGCGTGATCACATTCGCCTGAATGCGACCGCCTACCTGCACAACACGGCCGTGCACCGCCAGGGTCAAGAGGCGTGACTGAAGGGGGCATGTGAGAATCCCCACACTGAACAAGTGACCATAAAGGCCGCTGTTAGCATCGTGCGATGCGTACCCGGCGGCCCGGGCTGTGCCGCCGCCAGCCGGGTGCGCGCTCGGGGCTAGCAGGAGGTTTCAACGGTGTCGTACGAGCACGACGGTAT
This sequence comes from Nocardia sp. NPDC004123, assembly GCF_053603795.1. Classification (NCBI taxonomy): domain Bacteria; kingdom Bacillati; phylum Actinomycetota; class Actinomycetes; order Mycobacteriales; family Nocardiaceae; genus Nocardia; species Nocardia sp. NPDC004123. The sequence goes on along the minus strand of NZ_JBSGGG010000012.1, from coordinate 180,438 downwards.
GCACCGACGGCGCATCAGCGTGGCCGATATCGCCGCGCAGCCAGGGGGAATCGAGGCGCTCCAGCGCCGGGTGCACGAACTGCGTTCCAATGGCATCGATTTCGCCGCCAATGCGATAGAGAGCGAAATGGCCGCGCTCGACGTCCGCTGATCGGGCGCGGTGTTCGCTGATCGGACGGGGTTGCGACCGCAACCCGCCGGCGATGCGATAATGCGGCTCGACCTGTGCGCCACTGCGCGCCTTGGCCGTTCACCGCAATGTCGCGGTCGCCAACCGATCGACTGGAGACTCGATGCCGTCCGTGCCCACCATCCTGCAACGCATCCTGGAGAAGCCGCGGGCCGAAGGCGAACAGCTGCTGGAGAGCGCGCTGTCGGCATTCCTCGACTTCGGGATCAAGCGAACCAGCATGGGGGAGATCGCGCGTCGCGCCGGCATCAGCCCGGCCACCCTGTACCGGCGCTTCGAATCCAAGAACGATCTGGTCGAAGCGGTGGGCGTGCGCGAGGCGCAGCTGTTCATCGCCGAGATCGACAAACGCGTGCAGGAGGCCACGGCCACCGGCGAATCCGGGGACGATCAGCTGGTCGAGGTCTTCGTCGCGTTCATCACCCAGCTGGCGAGCAACAAACTGCTGCAACGGCTGCTGCGCACCGAGCCCGACACCATCCTGCCGCGCCTGACCACCGAGGCCGGGCCCATTCTCGCACTCGGGCGCACCTACCTGGCCGAGAAACTGCGCGTGCTGCAGGCTTCCGCCGACGTGCCCGCCTTCGATGCCGACCTGGTCGCGGAAGTGCTTGCCCGCCTGGGCCAGTCGCTGGTGCTGACCCCGGACGGCCTGATCCCGCTGACCGACGAGACGGCCGCACGCGAGTTCGCCCGCCGCACCGTGCTGCCCATGATCGGCGTACAGCCGGCCTGACCCGCCCCGGAAACGCACGCCGCGCACCATCGCCCGGTAGCCCGGATACGGCGAACCCCCTGCCCCGTACCCGGGTCAGGGGGTTCCGGCGGCCGTATCCGGCCGGCCGCCCGCTTCTCTGTGCCCGACTATCCTCGCGGGCCTAGATGTTTCCGGCGAACGCGCCGGCACTACCCGCCGCGCCCGCGGCGACCGCGCTGCCCGACATGAGACCGACGGCGGCAAGGATCAGAGCAACCATTTCATGACCTTTCGACTGTGTACTTCGAAGACGCATGGAAAGTTACTGCCGCTCAATACCCCTGGACGAGACCCGAACTCGAACTCTGGGCGGACTCCATGGCGATACCCAGCACCCTCACAGTTCACTATCCGGTTGCGGTGTGATACGCCGGGCGCGAACCCGCGGCGCGGCGACCGACCACTCGATACCGACGAGTCGTTATTCCAAATCGCCTGGCACACAATGGAACTCACGACTTCCAAATCGTTCACGGCAACTCTGTCACCGGCGTAGCATCGACGGTATTCGGGATTGGCAAAGGCCTTCCAGCCCTGAATGATTCGCGAATTCCCTGGACCGTTTGCACGGCGACGACTCGCGTCGGCCGAATTTCCACTCCGGGAGGTCTATCGCACGCTGCCCTCGAAAGTTGTTCGGAATACCGAGGATCGAAGGGATTTGTCATGTCGCACGCTCACCCGGGTCAACTGCGCCTTTTGGCCCCGAACCAGGAATCCGATGTTCTCGCGGTCGTCGACGACCTGCTCACCGGCAATGCCACCGGAGTGCCCGAATACCTCGCCGAGGACATCGCGGCCGTGCGCAACCGGTGCGGCATCCGCCAGGTGCAGATTCCCGGTGCGGGCGGCGTCGAGCTCGACGCGCTCATCGCCTGGCCGCGCGCGGAGGGGCCGCATCCGCTCATCGTCCTGCCGGCGGGCCTCGACAAGACCGGCTGGAAGATGTACTCCGGCGCGGTCGTCCGACTGCTCTTGCGCGGTTACGCCGTGGTCGCCTACACCGAGCGCGGGCTGCCCGGATCCGGGGGCGAGCTGACCGTCGCCGGTCCCGAGGACGTGGCCGACGGATGCGCGGTTATCGAGTGGGCGTTGAACCATGATGAGCTGCGCGCCGATCGGGAGAAGGTCGGGATGGCGGGCATCTCCTACGGCTCGGGCATCAGCCAGCTGGTCGCCAACGCCCACCCGGCGGTCAAGGCCGTGGTCGCGCTGAGCACCTGGGCGGATCTGGGTAAGGCCCTCTACGACAACGGAACCCGGCACATCGTGGCCGCCGAAGCCCTCGCCGGTATCAGCGACCGCCCCAGCGAGGACTTGCAGAAAGTGCTCGAATCCTTCCGGGCCAATACCGATATCGACAAGGTGCTCGACTACGCCCGACCCCGCTCCCCCGCCGAGGCCGACCAGATCCGCCCGGTGCCAACGTTCTTCACCAGCTTCTGGCACGAGACCATCTTCCCGCAGAATCAGCTGATCGATTACTTCGACCGCTTCCCCGGGCCGAAGCGACTGGATCTGGCGATCGGCGACCATGGCGCGGTGGAGATTCCCGGCTTGTTGCTGGGCGTCTACACCCGGACCACCGAGGCGGCCTACGACTGGTTCGACCACTATCTGCTCGGCGTCGACAACGGCATCGACAGCGACGGGGTCGTGCACACCGAGACCATGTACAGCTTCACGATGACCTCGTCGAACGACCTGTCCGCGTGGTCGAATCCCGTGCGCCGCTACCACCTCGCCGCGCCCTCCGGCGCGTCCCCCGACGGCACCCTGGTCACGGATCAGCCGGCGACCATGAGCCAGAGCTTCCAGGCCGGAACCGAACAGGTCCGGGCAGCCACCGAACTGGTGATGGACGGCTTCCGCGAACGCCTGCTGATGCCCAACCGCCAGCCGCTGGCCGAGGTGGACCGCACGCGAGCGGCGGTCTGGCACACGCGGGTCTTCCTCCGGCCCCGCCACATCGCGGGTATCCCCGAGATCGCGCTGACCGTCACCCCGTCCAGCACGACGGCCACGCTGATCACGTATCTGTTCGACCACAACCCGGTGACCGGGGCGCTGCGGATCATCACCCATGCCGCGGCGACCATCGCCAACCGCGGCCCGGAGCAGACCAAGACCATCCGAGTTCCCCTGCAGGCCACCGACTATCGGGTCCCCGGCGGCCATCGGGTCGTACTGATCGTCGACACCAACGACCACTTCTACGGTGACGAGACCCAGCCCGGCAGCGTCATCACCCTGTCCAGCGATCACGGGCCCTGCTACATCGATCTTCCGATGGTGCCCTGACCGGACCGACTCGCGGGCGGCCGGTGCATGGCAATAGCACGGCCGCACCGCGGTCACAATGCCCCGAACCAACACAAACGGGATATTCTGACCGACTCCTCGGCATCGCACCCATGTGGCAGCATCCGTAATCGGGTTGCTCGTCGATGACTGCGAGCGGGAACGGCGACGATCGGGTGTTGGGAAGGCGGGTCTTCGGTGTCCGGAGACGAGGAAAGCGGTTGGTTTGCTGAGGATATCGCGGTGCCGACCTTCGGCCAGGCGCTGCGGCGGCTGCGCGACGAACGCGGCTTCTCCCGCGAGCACCTGGCCTACACGGCGGGTGTGAGCGCCAGCTACATCACGGCCCTGGAGAAGGGCGAACGGGGAAACCCGACGCGATCGGTGGTCGATTCCCTGATGCGCTGCCTGAACCTGATGTCCCCGCTGACCCCCACCGACCGCCGGCATCTGCACGAACTGGCCGGGCTGCGCATACCCGAAACCGCCGACCCGGAGGAACTGCACGCCGCCATCACCCCGGATCAGCAGCGCGCCCTGGCCCTGTTGGAACCGGCCCTCGCCGCCTACCTGGACCCGTGCGGAAACGTCCTCGACTCCAACGACTCCTGGAACGCGGCCCTGCCCGGCCTCCGCGAGGAGGGCAATGTCTTCCGCTGGATGTTCGGCAACGAACAGGCGAAAGTCGTCGAGGTGGACTGGGAATCCGAAGCCCGCCAATACGTCCAATGGCTGCGCATGACGGTCGGCCGCGCCCCCGACGATCCCGTCTTCACCACCTTCGTCGCCGATCTGGCCCGCTTCCCCGACTTCCGCCGCTTCTGGTCCGAAGGCGGCGTCGACTTCACCCCACCCGTCCGCACCCAACGCCTCCGCGACCCCGACTCCGGCGAAATCCGCGAATACAGCGTCCAAGCCGGCCCGGTCCACAACGAAACGTACCCGGACCGAATAACCCTGTTGCTCTGCCTGCCACTCTGATTCGATTCGGGCCTCAACGCAGAAGCGGAGTTCGTGCCGATTCGGCACGAACTCCGCTCGTAGAACGTCTTGTCCTACCGGAAATTACGCGGGGACTTCGCTGCGGTCGCCGCTCCACAGCGTGTGGTACTTGCCTTCGGCGTCGATGCGCTCGTAGGTGTGGGCGCCGAAGAAGTCGCGCTGGCCCTGGGTCAACGCGGCCGGGAGACGCTCGGCGCGCAGGGCGTCGTAGTACGACAGCGAGGAGGCGAAGGCCGGGACCGGGATGCCGAGCTGCGTGGCGGTCACGACGACCCGACGCCAGCTGTCGACGGCGTTCTCGATGGCCTCACGGAAGTACGGGGCGAGGATCAGGCTCGGCAGGGCCGGGTCCGCCTCGTACGCCTCCTTGATGCGGTTGAGGAAGCGGGCGCGGATGATGCAGCCGCCGCGCCAGATGGTGGCCAGGTCACCGGGGTGCAGGTCCCAGTTGTATTCGGCGGAGCCGGCGGCGATCTGGTCGAAGCCCTGGGCGTAGGCGACGATCTTGGAGGCGTAGAGGGCCTGGCGGATGTCCTCGGTGAATTGGGCCACATCCGTGGGCTTTTCGCCGAGGGCGCCGGAGGAGAGGCCCTTGGCGGCGGCGCGCTGGGCGCGGGAGCCGGACAGGGCGCGGGCGAAGACGGCCTCGGCGATACCCGTCACCGGGATGCCCAGATCGAGGGCGGACTTGACGGTCCAGCGGCCGGTGCCCTTCTGCTCGGCGGCGTCCACGATCACGTCGACGAGCGGCTTGCCGGTCTTGGCATCGACCTGCTCGAGCACCTCGGCGGTGATCTCCACCAGGTAGCTCTCCAGCTCACCGGAGTTCCACTGGGTGAACACGTCCGCGATCTGCTTGGCGTCGAAGCCCAGCGCGTCCCGGAACAGGTTGTAGGCCTCGCCGATGAGCTGCATGTCGGCGTACTCGATGCCGTTGTGCACCATCTTCACGAAGTGGCCGGACCCGTCGGGGCCGATGTGGGTGCAGCAGGGGGTGCCGTCGACCTGCGCCGCAATGGATTCCAGCAGCGGGCCCAGCGACTCGTAGGACTCCTTCGGGCCGCCCGGCATGATGGCGGGCCCGTTCAGCGCGCCCTCCTCGCCGCCGGAGATGCCCGCGCCGACGAAGTTCAGCCCGCGCGCCTTCATGGCCGCCTCGCGGCGGATGGTGTCGGTGTAGAGGGCGTTGCCGCCGTCGATGATGATGTCGCCGGGCTCCATGGCCGCGGCCAGCTCCTCGATCACGGCGTCGGTGGCGTCACCGGCCTTGACCATGATGAGCACGCGGCGCGGCTTCTCCAGCGCGGCCACGAACTCCTCGACGGTCTCGGTGCGCACGAAATCACCATCGCCGCCGTGCGCCTCGAGCAGCGCGTCGGTCTTGCCGATGCTGCGGTTGTGCAGGGCGACGGTGTACCCGTGCCGTGCGAAGTTGCGGGCGATATTGCTACCCATGACCGCCAGGCCGGTCACGCCGATCTGAGCGCGCGCTTCCGAGGTCGCCATGAAACAGCCTCTCCGTTCGAAGATTGTGATGACCGCACGAAGTCTCCTCGGCGGCGGCATCGACGGATGCGCTCCACGACGCCATACCTTTTCTACCCGGTCCGGCCTCCGCCGCACCGAGGGACCCCGGCCACGCGGCCGGGCTCAGCCCGCCAGGCGACCGGTGACGGGCGGGATCGCGGCCGCCTCGGGTTCGCGGCGGGACGTCCAGCCGAGCCGCTCGCCCAGTACCCGGGCACAGCAGCGGATGGAGCGCACGGCCTCGGTCTCGCCGTTCGCGCGCCACAGCAGCGACCACGGATAGTAGGCGGGCTCGGCGATCGCGATCCAGCGCAGGCCCGGCAGCGGCGCACAGGAGCGGGGCACGCACACCAGCGCGTGACCGTCGCGGACCAGCCGGCCCGCGCCCAGCACGCTGTGCACCGTGCCCGGGTAGGGCTTGGCCGCGAATCCCGCTGTGCGGCACAGCTCCCGGATGTACTCGTTGAATTCCGGTGCGCGGGATTCGTCGGCGAACACCAGCGTCTCCCCGGCCAGTTCGGCGAGCGGCACCGCGTGCCGGTGCGCCCAGGGATGCTCCGCGGCGACCAGCACACCCAGCCGATCCAACCGGATGACCTCCGACGCCACCCCGTCCGGCAGCTGTGTCGCACGCCCGATGCCGACATCGAGCCGCCCCTGGGCGAGCAACCGGCACTGCTCGGGCACCCCGGCCTCGACCTGATGCACCTCGACCAGTTCCGGATGATGATGCCGGACCGCGGCCAGCACCACCGGCATGGTGTCGAAACTGGCGTCCCCCTGCGCAACCCGCAGGACGGCATCGGTCCCGGTCATGGTGCGCGCCGCGGCCGCGGCCCGGTCGACGTGGCTGAGGATCAGCCGGGCCTCGCCCAGCAGCAGCGTGCCCGCGGCGGTGAGGCGCACGTGGTGGGTGCTGCGCTCCACCAGCGGGACCCGTAGTTCGCGTTCCAGCCGCTGAATCTGCTGGCTCAACGCCGACTGGACGATGTGCTCGCGCGCCGCGGCGCGCCCGAAGTGCAGTTCCTCCGACAGCGTCACGAAGTAACGCAGTTGCCGCAGCTCCACGACCGACCCCCTCGCGCCGTTCGGCACCGGTGGTCGATGACCGGTTGCCGTCGGCAGTTTCTCCTTCTCGTGCCCATCGAATATCGCGCGCACGGCCGTCCGGGTAACGAGTGGTGGGCTACCCGATTTTCGGAGACATACCCCGATCAGTTCGAGTGAAGATGTTTTCGGACTTCGCTGGTTTCCGATCGCGGCGGCCCGGGCTGCACTGGAGGGCATCAGAACTCGCCCCGCCGGGCGGATTCACCGTTTCCCTCGAAGGACCGCCCGTCATGAAAGCAATCAGCATCAAGCAGAACAAAGGGCTCGGCTGGATTCCGGACCTACCCGACCAGCGCGATCACCTCTACGCCGCGCCGGCCGCGACGATCGCCCAGCTGCCGCCGTCCGTGGACCTGACCTCGAAGTTCGCCCCCGTCTACGACCAGGGCAAGCTCGGTTCCTGCACCGGCAACGGCATTGCGGGGGCACTGCAGTTCGACGCGATGAAAGAGCAACTGGCCGACGTATCCGTGCCGTCCCGGCTGTTCATCTACTACAACGAACGCGTCATGGAGGGCACGGTCGGTCAGGACGCGGGCGCGATGATCCGCGACGGCATCAAGAGCGTGGCCACCGTGGGCGCCTGCCCGGAATCCGAATGGCCCTACGATATTTCGGAATTCGCGATCGAACCGCCGCAGAAGTGCTTCACCGATGCGGCCGAGCATCGGGCCATCCAGTATTCCCGGGTGGCGCGCACGCTCTCCCAGATGCAGGGGTGCCTGGCCGACGGATATCCGTTCGTCTTCGGCTTCACCGTCTACGAGAGCATCTTCACCCCGGAGGTCGACAAGACCGGCGACATCCCCCTGCCCGCCGCCAATGAACAGGTGGTGGGCGGACATTGCGTGGTCGCGGTCGGATACGACGACACCCGGTCGGTATTCCGGATCCGCAATTCCTGGGGTACCGCCTGGGGCCGGAACGGATACGGCACCCTGCCCTACGCGTACATGCTCTCGGTCAACGCGTCCGACCTCTGGACCATCCGCACTGTCACCGGCTAGCCGCCACGGACAAGCCGAAACCGCTTGTCCGCCAAGCCGGATACCCACGGCAGCGACCGCCGAAAACCGGTGGTCGCTGCCGCGTGCGCACCGATACAGTGCCGGAATGACACGTTTGAATCAGATTGTCGCCGTCGAGAAAGGGATCAAGTCCCGGACCTTCTCCGACCTCACCGAGGCCCATCACAAACTGGCCAAGAACCCGCTGCTGAGCGGTATTTCGCGCACCTACCGCCCCAAGGACGAGGAGGGCGAGCAGCTGCCGCCCGAGTCGACGCGCGTCCAGGTGAGATCCGAGGAGGTCCTGCAGGCCACGGCGGAGATCCTGACCAAACTGTTCGACGTGGTGGCCACCAAGGACTGGGCGAACTGCACCGCCACCGCCGATGTGGTGGTGGACGGCCGCACCCTGGTGCAGGGCGCGCCCATCACCTACCTGCTGTTCCTGGAGAAGCAGCTGGTGGACCTGCACACGTTCGTGCGCAAACTGCCGGTGCTGGATGCCGCGGAGTCGTGGGAATACGATGCCGCCGCGGACTGCTACGCCACCGAGCCGGTACAGACGGTGCGCACCAAGAAGATTCCACGCAACCACGTGAAAGCCGAAGCGACGGAGAAGCATCCGGCGCAGGTCGAGGTGTATCACGAGGATGTGGTGGTCGGCTACTGGCGCACCATCAGGTTCTCCGGCGCGCTGCCCGCCAAGCGTGTCAACGAACTCACCGAGCGCGTCGAAAAGCTCCAGCACGCAGTCAAGTTCGCGCGCGAAGAGGCCAACAATGCCGAGATCACACAGCGCAAGCTGGGCGATGAGGTCTTCGGATATCTGTTCGGCTGATCCCCGCGCCGTCCACGGCCGGAGTCACCCGCGGAGCGGGCCGGGGACCGGTTCGAGATGGCCGGCAAGCTGGGCCGGGTGGGTGAGCTGCGGATAGTGTCCGGCGCCGGGCAGTTCGGTCACCGGATGGCCGACGGGCACGACCAGCGGATCGGCCGACCCGGCGATGATCTCGACCGGGACACTCACCCGCTCCAGCAGTTCCCGGGACCGCGCCCGCTCGGCGTGCACGGTCCGCATTGCCTCGACTACCCGCCGCGCGACTCCGGGGCGTCGCAAATCTGCTGCGGCACTGTCTATCTCGGGACCCGAGGGAACTCCCAACATCTCGGCGAGCCGGTCGGTGGACATGCGCCGGAGGACCGACGCCGCCAGCGGCGAGCGGGCCGACTTCGGACCGGGAGCCTGCAGGAACGGCGGGGAGATCAGAACGAGCCTGCTGATGCGGTCGGGATGCTCGACGGCATAGCGCAGTGCGGGCCCACACGCCAGCGAGTGCGCGACGAGCACCGGCCGCGTCCGGACCTGGCTCAGCACCTCCCCCAGCCACTCCTCCACCGGCCGGCCGGAGGCGGCCGAGCGGCCCAGACCCGGCAGATCAGGCGCCAGGACCGAACCGCGCAGCCGCGCGGCGAGCGGAGCCCACAGATCGGCATTCATCGGAAGCCCGTGCAGCAGCACGTGATCGGGGGTGTGCCTGTCTCCGGCGATCCAGGTCCGGCTGCCCGCCACGGTATGGAAGCCGTAGGGGCGCGCCCACGGTGACGCGGCGCCGAAGCGCTCGGCGACCAGGTCGTCGGCCCATGTCCGCAGCGCATCGTGCGCGGAGGGCATCTCCAGACCCGTTGCGGCGGCGAAGGTTCGAGCGGAAGCCGTCGGATAGCGGTCGGTCGAGAGGAAGGACAGCGTCTCGGGATCGGCTCCGGTGATCCTGCGCGGCAGGCGCCGGAGCAGACCGACGGGAACGCTGCGGCGCGGCGCCCGCACCCCCATCTGGTCGGCGACCGTGCGCACCAGTTCGGGCAGTCGCGGCGTGGTGTCGTCGAGCACCCAATGATGCTCGCCCGCAGGCGATTCGGGAACAGCCGCCAAGAACCGAACGAAGTAGTCGATGGTGACGATGGGAACGAAAACCTCCGGACCACCCGGGATTGCGGGCAGCCGCCCCTCCCACAGATCCCGGACCAGGCCGGCCAGCCCGAGATGTTGCCCCGGCCCGATCACGGTGCTCGGGTTGGCAATGGTCAGCGGCACGCCGTACTCTCGTGCCCGGTTCCGGACCGCGAGATCGCCCTCGAATTTCGATGCCTCGTACGCCCCCAGTCCGGCGTAGTCGGGCTCGCCGTCCGGCGCGCTGACCCGGTACCCGCTCACGTGCACCAGCCGCCGCAGCCCGGGCAGGGTCGCGGCCCAGTCGAGCACATTGATCGCCCCGATCACATTGGTAGCCCGCGCCTCTCGCACGTCGAGCCCGAACGCGTACCGCGCCGCGGCGTTGTACACGTCGCGCACCTCGGGCAACCCCGTGAGCGGTGCGGTGATGTCGGCGGTGACGACCGTCAGCCCACCGATGTCGACCCCCTTGGCGACGAGCCACGGGGTCAGGGTGTCGTTCCGCACCACCGCCGCCACCCGCTGCCCCCTGCCGAGCAACTCGGCGACCAGCGAACGGCCGATGAATCCTGTTGCGCCGAAGACGATTGCATCCATGCCCACTCCTAATAGACCGGTCTATATATTCTCGAGCCAAAAAGAGAGCCGGCGATCACGCCGGCCCGCACTCACCGCAGCCAGACGGCGATCTGCCTGCCGACCCGATTCAGCGGCTCCCTGCTGCGATGCGCCCTGGCCAGCAGCAGCGCGCCCTCGATCAGGGCGAGAATCGCGGTTGCCAGGTCATCGGCACCGGGCTGCCCGGCCAGCCGCGCACGCAGGGTCTCCTCCCACGAGGAGTAGACCTCCGAGCACGCCTGCTGCATGGAGTCATTGGCGGCGGCCGTCTCGAGCGCCACGGTGGCGACCGGACACCCCTTCCGCCACTCCGACGTTTCCAGTCTGTCCCCCAGTTGCTGTAACACCAGGTCGACCAATTCGGCCACCGGCAACTCGGAATCGGCAAGCGCCCCAAGGGAATCGCCGATCACCCCGCCGGCCCGTCGCACGGACTCCCCCACCAGCTGGTCCTTGCCGCCGGGGAAGTGGAAGTACAGCGAACCACGCGGCGCACCACTGAGCGCGATCACCTGGTTGAGCCCCGCGCCGAAGTACCCTCCGGCCTCGACCAGCTGCTGCGTAGCGTCCAGCAGCCGGTCTCGCGTTTCGGCGCCCTTCTGTCCCATGCGGAAAAACTAGACCGGTCTACATATTTCTGTCAACCCCGGCCCGCTCGGCGAGCGGATAATCGCTTGGCCGACCGCCGCGGCGCCGTCTACAGTCGGCAGTGCGCAAGGAGCGCAAGCTGAAACCGAAGTTCCCTGTGACGGGCACAGCGGCCCAGTGGAGGTTCGAATCCTCCTCCCGCCATCCACGGCGGGATAGCCCAATTGGCAGAGGCACCGCGCCCTCAAACTCACACTCTCGCTCCAGTTTCAGCATTCGCCGCCGAACGCCGAATCGAGGGAACGGATTGTCAGCGTGAAGGTTGCGGGTTCAACTCCCGCCGGCTCAGCCACCAATGGGCCGTAGCTCAATCGCAGAGCGTCACGTTAACTTCAGACTCAACCCGTTCTTAAACGTGTCGGCGTGCCGCAAATGGGCGGACACCGAAACCCCGGGGCAGGCTAGGCCCCGGGGTTTCCCATCCCGCTCCCCGTGGCGCGGCTACTGCTCATGCGTCCCAGGTAGCGCGGGCGCAACCCATCTCGAGAGATAACCGCGAATCTCCTTGCCCCGCCGCGGTGGTCGGCCCGGATCGATGATGAAGGACTGCACGATCCGCAGCATGTGCTCGACGAGTTCGTCCAGATCGGCGCCGGAGATTCCGGCCGCGGCCCAATCCACCGAGAAACGTTCCAGTATCGAACGCCCGAAAGACCGTGCGGTATCGGAGGTTACGCCGGCCGAGAAAGCGCCGGCCCGCCCCGATCGCAACAGCAGGCCGAGGTATTTCTCCTCCGGCAGGCGCTCGAGCGTATAGGCGATACCCTCCACCACGGCGGTCGCCGGATCGCGGATTTCACCGAGCCGCTCCGCCAGCACATCCAGGAAATGTTCCGTCTGCGCCAGGGCGGTGGCCGTCAAAAGTGCTTCGGCACTGGGGAAGTAGCGATACACCGTCTGACGTGTGACACCGAGATCGCGGGCCACCTCGGCAATGCTGAACTCGGCACCGGAACGATCGATGGCCCGCCGCGCGGCGGCCACGATGCGCTCGACGGCCTCCGTGTCATCGGCCGGCGCCGCCCCCGACCATCCATGCGTGCGCACCGGATCGCCATCCCTTCGCTCGCGACTGTCCCGGCCGAGATTACCGTCCGGCCTTGACCATACACATGGCCATGACTGTATGGTCAGTGGACGCGAAAGGAAGCCCATGACCACCACCCCGCCCCGGCCCCCGCAGCTCGACTCCCCCGTCCTGCCCAAGATCTTCAAGCGGGTCGGCCGGGCCCAGGTCTGGATCTACCGGCGCACCGGCGGCCGCATCGGCGGAAAGTGGCGCATCGGTGCGGGCTTCCGCAAACCGGTGCCGACCCTGCTGCTCGAACACCGCGGGCGCAAGACGGGCGCCGTCTACACCGTCCCGCTGCTCTACATCACCGACGGGCCCGACACCATCGTGGTGGCCTCGCAGGGCGGGCTCCCCAAACACCCGCAGTGGTACCGCAATCTGTGCGCCGATCCGGACACCCACATCCAGATCCGCGCCGACCGCTTCCCGGTGCACGCCGTCACCGCCGATCCGCAACAGCGCGCCCGGCTGTGGCCCCGGCTCGTCGACGCATACGCCGACTTCGACACCTATCAGGCCTGGACCGAACGGGAGATTCCGGTCGTGATCCTCCGGCCGGCCGGCTAGTCGCCGCACCGCCTCAGACGGCCAGCGCGACCGAAGCGACGATGTGGCCCGGATAGAGCTCGGTGTTCAGCACGCCGACCTGCACCCGGAAGCTCCGCACCGCGCCCGTGCTCCGATCGCGCAGCCGCATGGTGTGCACGGGCGGCGCGAATCCCACATCGCCCGTGGCCCAGAATCGCCGGAAATCCGGAAAGGCGCCGAGCTCCCGCATAATCCCGGCGAATCCGCCGGGATCCGCGGCCGACCCCACGGTCCCCCGCAGCCAGCTGACCGACTGCCGGACATCGGATTCCCAGTCGACCATCACCTCCCGGGCCATGGGATCGGCGAACATCCACCGGTAGAGATTCCCGACCTCGCGCAATCCGGGCAACGCCTGCGCCCAATCTTCGTTCCCGGCCAGCACATTCCCGCGGATGTCGTACAGCGCGGCCAGGTTCGGCCGGTGCATCGCGAGCACTCGCAGAACGTCGGCGTCGATCGACTTCCGCAACTCCGCGACCGTCGGATGGCCGCCGATCTCCAGTCCCGCCAGATCGTGGAGATAGCGAAGCTCCGTGGCCGACAATGGATTCCACGACTCCAGGCACCGCACGAGCGCGTCCACCACCGCCCGGGTCGGCTTGGCTTTCCCGCCCTTCTCCAGCTGCGTGATATAGCTGGCGCTCACTCCGGCCGCGAATGCCAGGCGTTCCCGGGAGACGCCCCGATCGTCGCGCAACCGGCGCAGCAGTTCGCCGAACGAGGGAAGCGCGACCGCCTGCCTCTCGTCGATACTTCCTACACGGCCCGTCATAGCCGCCCGGCTTCCTTCCCGCCCCCGCCGTTTCGTCGGACAACAGTCCGAGATCGCGGCCGGGGCAACGCCCAGGACGGAATGCTGCCACAATTTCCACCGTCGTGTCCCGCAACAACACCGGCAATCCGACGAGGGCAAGGCCCGAATCGGCAAACCACGGCATTTCGAGATCGACGTGTCACACGGGCAGCGTTTCGATATCAGTGCTGCCGGTCTGCGCAATTCGAGGAATTACCGTCATCGAACTCGATACGGCGCAATCGAATTCGGGCGGACCAACGCCGAACCGGGGTTCCCCGAAGGCAAGTCCGAGATATCCGATCCGTCCGGTTACCGGCGTTTCCCGCGCAATCAGCGGCGGGACCAACCAGTTCCTTTGGTATGTTGCACCGAGCACGACCCTGCGGTGGAAAAGTCGTCCGAACGATTCGAACAAAGGGTGTGGGCCTTGTCCTTTCGAGCACTGCGAACATTCCGGGTGGCCGGCGGCGCTCTCGCGGCCGTCGTGGCGGCCGCGACCGGAATCCTGACGGTCACCGGCGCGCCCAGCGGGCAGGCCGCGCCCGCCGACTGCCCGGGCCTCTCTGTCATAGCCGTCCCCGGCACCTGGGAGACCTCCATCGAGAACCCGAAGCAGGGCATGCTCTCGCAGGTCACCCGCGGGCTGCCCACCACGGTGCACGCCGACTACGTCAGTTATCCCGCCACCGCCTTCCCCTGGGACGGCGAGGTCTACGGCAGCTCCAAACGGGAAGCCGTGAATGCCGCGCGGGCGCTGCTCGCCGGGACCGCGGCACGCTGCGCCGCAACGCGTTTCGCACTCATCGGCTACAGCCAGGGCGCCGACGCCGCGGGCGACCTGGCCGCGGAGATCGGCACCGGGCTGGGAGTGGTCCCGCCCGATCGGGTGGTCGCGGTCGGGCTGATCTCCGACCCGCGCCGCTCCCCCACCGATGCGCTGATCGGCCCGCAGGTCCCCGGCACCGGCGCGGGCGGAGCGCGCGCCGGCGGCTTCGGCTGGCTCAGCCCGAAGGTCCGCACCTTCTGCGCCGCGGGCGATCTCTACTGCTCGGTCCCCAACGACGATCTGGCCGGGCGCTCGGCCGGTCTGCTCACCCAGCTGACAGCGCAGGATCCGGTCCAGATCCCGAGTTACGCGATGACCCTGCAATCCATTCTGAACGAGGCCCTCTGGCAGGGCGGCGCCGCCATCCTGTCCGCCCCGGCCGACGACCCCGCGAGCGAGCAATGGCTCCGCCAGGTCCAGGATTTCCTGGCTTCCGGCGTCCACCAGTCCTACCCGCACTACGTCGTCGACGCCGACGGCACCACCGCCACCACCTGGCTGCACAACTGGCTCGCCGACACCGCCGACCAGAAGCCCTGACGACACGAATCAAATTTCCGGAACGAGTTCATTTCAAAACAGCCCGACCGGTCCTCGGCTCGGGGTACCTTCCTGCCCGTGTCCGTCAGCGGACCGGAAGGAATTGAAAGACAGTGTTCATTGGTCAAATCGGGTCGACCGCGATCCTTGCGGCCGACTCGGCCGACTCCTCCGGCGTCTCCGCCGGCACCCTGCTGATCCCGGCGGCCGGCGTGGTCCTGCTGGTGGTGGGCCTCGTCCTGCGCAATCGGGCGAAGCGGCCCGCGGCCGACGCGGCAGCCTCGGCCGGCCTGCCCAAACACACCGGCACCGTCGTCGCCGTCGCGGGCGTGCTGATCCTGGCGCTCGGCATCCTCGCCACCGTCACCAAGGGCGCCAGCACGACCGCCACCCACGATCCCGAACTCGCCGTGGGCAACTGCGTGACCGCCAGCGACTACCGCGGCGCCCAGATCGGCAAGATCCACGCCACCCCGTGTGACGACCACACCGCCGTCTACGAGCTGGCCGCCTCGGTCACCAACGGCGCCACCTGCCCGGACGGCAAACTCCGGGACGCGGGCTACTTCGTGCTGACCGACGGCAACCACTCGCTGTGCTTCGCCCCCAATGTCAAGGTGGGCGACTGCTATTCGATGCAGGCCGACGTCAACCAGATCACGCCGGTCGACTGCGCCAGCAAGGCCGGGCCCGGCGTCACGGTCCAGATCGGCGGCCGCTTCGACGGCACCACCGACCCCAACCAGTGCGCCATCCCCGCCGGGGCGACCGTCACGCCGCAACCCGCTCGCGTGGTGTGCTGGCAGCCGGTCAAATCCAGCTAGACCCGACATGTGAACAGGGCCGGGCAGTGTGACTGCCCGGCCTCGTTCACATCGTCGACCGGGAATTACACCGCCGCGGCCACAGCGGGCACACCCTCGGCGAGGTCCTGCTCGCCCAGCCGCGGGTACGTCGGATACTCGATGCCCGAGATGTACTGCACCGTCCGCACGACCTGGCACGAATAGCCGAATTCGTTGTCGTACCAGAGGTAGAGGATCGCGGTGTCACCATCCACGATGGCGGCATTGGCATCCACGATCGACGCCGCCCGCGACCCGATGAAGTCACTCGACACCACATCGGTGGCTGCGGTGAAATCGAGATTGCGGCTCAGCGGACCCGACAGCGACACCTGCCGCAGGTACTCGAGCACCTCGGTCTTCGTGGTCTCCCGCTTCAGCTGCAGGTTCAGGATCGCGACCGAAACATCCGGCGTGGGAACGCGAATCGAGCTGCCGGTGATCTTGGCCTGGAAGTCCGGCATGGCCTTCTTCACCGCCGACTGCGCGCCGGTCTCGGTCAGCACCAGGTTGAACGGCGCGGACCGGCCACGGCGATCCGACTTGTGGAAGTTGTCCAGCAGGTTCTGGTCATTGGTGAACGAGTGCACCGTCTCCACATGCCCGCGCACGATGCCGAACTCGTCGTCCATCGCCTTCAGCGGCGGCACGATCGCGTTCGTGGTGCAGGAGGCGCAGGAGAAGATCTGCTGCGACGCGTCCTGGTCGCGGTGGTTGACGCCGTGCACGATGTTCGGCACGTCGCCCTTGCCGGGCGCGGTCAGCACGACCTTCGCGATACCGGGACGCAGGTGCTGCTCGAGCCCCGCGCGGTCGCGCCACTTGCCGGTGTTGTCGATCAGGATCGCGTCGTTGATCCCGTACTCGGTGTAGTCGATCTGCGCCGGGGAGTCGCTGTAGATGAACCGAATCACGTTGCCGTTGGCGATGATCGTGTTGTTCTCGGCATCGACCTTGATGGTGCCGTTGAACTGCCCGTGCACCGAGTCCCGACGCAGCAGCGACGCGCGCTTGACCAGGTCCTCCTCGCCACCCTTGCGCACCACCACGGCCCGCAGGTTCAGCCCGTTTCCGGAGCCGGCCTTCTCGATGAGCAACCGGGCCACCAGGCGGCCGATCCGGCCGAAGCCGTACAGCACTACGTCCCGCGGGCCCGGCGCCACGGCCTTGTTCCCGTCGAGCACCTCCGCCAGCACCGTCGCGGTGAACTCGGGAATCGACAGCCCGCGGTCGTCGGCGCGGTAGGCGTGGACCAGGCGGCCGAGGTCGATCTTGCTCGGTCCCAGATCCAGCTCGCTGAGCACCTCGAGGAAGGGCAGCGTCTCGTCGATCGACAGTTCCTCGCCCTCGATCTGCCGCGCGAACCGGTGCGTCCGCAGAATGCTGATCACCGATTTGTTCACCAGCGACCGGCTGTGCAGGAGGATCGTCACCCCCTTGTCGCGATACAGCCTGCCGATAATCGGAATCATCGCCTCCGCGGCAGCCTCGTGAGCGTTCCAGCGGTCAAGATGGTCGGTAGTCAACACAAATCCTCGGGGTTGCCTCGATGCGTACGTGCACCGATGCTAGCCAGCCCCGCGGTATCACAAACCGCGGCTACCCGCATGTGAGATCCAGGTCGCGCCGGGAGCCCGCGAGGTCAGTCCCACCAGAACCACCACAGTGGCGCGGCCGCGTGCGGCTTCAGCTCGTCCAGCGTCCCCACGCCCTGATGCACCTGATCCGAGCAGTACAGGAACCGTTCGAGCGAAACGGCAAGCGCCTCTTCATCATTCTGCGGCGGATTGCCCACCCGCAGCGCGATGGTGCCCAGCCCCATTCCCATCAGCTCCGCACCCCAGTGCCCCGCCCAGCGGCGCAGCATCGCGGCGTGATCGCTGCCGTCGAGGTCGTAGTTGCAGGCTCCCCACCAGTTCAGCAGGTGCGGCACCAGCCACGGCTGCGGCGCCGGGACGAGCGCCAGGTACTCGGTGTCGTCGTCGAGGACGGCCCAGGCGTCGGCCCAGCCGAATCCGTCGTGATCCAGATCCGCGGCGGTGAGCACGCGCGGGCTCCGTGGAATCGAGTCGACGCCCTCGGTGACCGGCAGCATCCCCATCCGCCCGGAACGGCGGTACACCAATCGAATTCAGCACCCCCGGATCCAATCAGCCCGGACCGACAATCCGCCGCTGCCGGGTTCCTAACCGGAGGCGGTCGCCGCGACGACGACCGCCCGCTGCCGATTCGCCGCTGTGCTGGGCGCCTCAGTGCTGTGCGGAGAGGCTGCTGAGCACCCCGCCCGCGTAGCCGCCGCCGAAGGCGCTGCCGAGCGCCGCCGCCGCACTACCGGCATCGACCGACCCGGCGCCCACGGCATTGCCCAGATCGGCGGCCGAGCCCGGCGTGATGTCGACATCCGTCAGTGGAAGCCCGTCCGCTGCGGCCGTCCCGATGCCCGCTCCGAACAGAGCGCAGGCCACCGCACTCACAAGAATGGTTCGTTTCATGAAGCTGTTCCTCTTATCCACGTCGCGAAGCAGGTGTAGTCGTCCCCTGCTCCGCGCGCCAGAGCATATGAAATATTGGTAATTCAGATGAGCGTTTTGGACCGTTTGGTACGCCGACCTCGCCCGACGCTCGATCGGCCCGCGTCGATAACACCGATTTGCGAATAGATCGCCGAGGCGCGTGCCCTGCGATTCCGAGCCGTGAAGACCGTGGTTCCGGCGGCACGCCCCTGACGCGGAGTCGTTGCCCTCGGCGAATACCCATAGCCGCCAGCGCATTTTGGGAAGCCGGTCACATTCGTGTTGTGCCCCGCCGGCCGCCGACGATGGGGGTGTGACAGCAGTCGCTTGGAAAGGCGGATAGACATGGCAGGTCGGCATCGTGCGGCGAGCAAGCCCAGCAGAGTGCTGCGCGGACTTCCGGTAGCCGTGGTCGTCCCCGCCGCGGTCGGCGTCGCCGGGATGGGTACGGCCGCGGCCGAGCCCGCCGCCCCTCGGGTCATCGAGCCCATCGCGATGGTGAACACCGCCGCGGACGTGGCAACCGACAGCCCGGTCGCCGAGCCGATCGCGATCGCCGCGGCCACCCAGCCGTCCGCGCCGGTGGCCTTCGTCCCCGACGCCGCCGCCTCCGCTCCGGCAGTCGATACTCTCGAACCCGTTGCGCCCCAGCCCATTCCGTCTGCCACCTCGATCGCCACGGCGGCTCCGATCGCGAGCCCCATCGAGAACGGCACCTACATCGGCCAGACAGCGGGCCAAATCCTCGGTGGCATCTCCGGCGCGATCCTCGGCGGCACCGCGGGCAGCGCTCTCGCCACCGCCCTCACCGCCGGCGTGGCCCTGCCCATCGGCGCGATCGGCGGCGGCATCATCGGCGGCGTGGCGGGCACCTACATCGGCTACTACGCAGGCTCTTTCATCGGATCCTGGGTGGCCGAGCAGGCCCCGCAACTGATCCCGAACGTCCTCCCCTGACCCGGTGCACCATCCCTGCGGCACCGGCACCGGATAGTCCGCCTCCACCACGGTCACTGCTCCATCGCATGAGCGTGGAGCGCACGGGACTGATCGTCTCGGGCGTCCGAATACATACGGCGAGGCGCTCGATCCCGCCCGCACGGTGGGCATCGGCGACACCCCGAGCACTCACCGGACGCGATAGTCGATGCGCTGGAACCGAATACAAGCGCCGCCGCGGTGGAAGAACTGCTCGAGGGTTGAGCGTCGCGATCCTCTCGCCTACTCAGCCGCGGCCCGCGCGGTCGGGTTCGGGTGGCCCGAGCAGGTCCCACCGGTTTCCGGAGATGTCGAGGAAGACGGCAACCTGACCGTAGGGTTCGGTGCGCGGCTCGGTCACGAACTTCACACCGGCACCGACCATCCGGCGATACGTCCCCGCGAAGTCGACGACCCGGAGAAAGAACCCGACTCGCCCAGCGACCTGATCTCCGACAGCGCCGCGCTGCCTGTCCCCGTCCGCTTGCGCAAGCAGGATTCCGGTAGTCCCGGCGGGTGGGCGAACGACGACCCACCGTTTCGGACGTCCATCATTGGTGCGCGACGGGGAGTCCTCGATCAGATCGAAACCGAGTGTCTCGACGAAGAACTCGATGGCGGAGTCGTACTCCTCGACAATGATCGTGATCAGCTCCAGATGCACTCCGTGAGCCTAGGGCGTCCCCAGCCTGGCGTTCGGGTGAAATGCATCAGCGGAAATACTCGAACGGCGTGTCGGTTACGAGATGTGCCGGACGATTCCATCGGTCGCGGACTCTTCGATGGCGGCGAGGAGCCGGTGGTGGCGCAGGGCTGACTCGAAGCTGGGATGTGGTTGGCGGGCTTCGGCTATGGCGCGGGCGACTTCCTGGTAGAGGGCTGCGATGTTGGCCGGTGGGCCGGACCGGACGCCGGCGGGGACGGTGCGATAGGTGTCGGGCACGGGCCAGGCTTCGCCGTCGATCCGGATGTTCCAGTCGCCCCAGTGGATGAATGTCCCGGGCTCGGTTGGGGCGGCGGTCAACGTGCCATCACTGCCAACGAGCTCGAGGCGGAACCCTTGCCGGGCGGGCCCATTGCCGCCGTGCACGGCGACGGAGGCGGTGGCGCCGCCGGCCAGCAGTCCGTGTAGCAGGACGTGGCTGGGCGTGGCGTTGGGTACGGTCCGATCCGTCCCCGCGACGAGAACGTGGTCGTGCATGCGAGGGAGTCGTGCGGTGACCTCGGTCAGCGGGCCCGCGACCCGTTCGAGTGCGGCCAGGAAATGACCGGCCATGATGGTCAGGATGTTGGTTCCCGCTGCAGGATCCAGGCCGAACACCAGATTCGGCCAGATTCGACTGCCACCGAAGGGAGCCCCTTCCGCCACCAGCGCGACCGATTCGAGCCTGCCGATCCGACCGTCTGCCAACAGGTCTGCGGCGAAGCGGGCACTCGCGGAATGGTGGCCCTGCAGGACAACCGCGTGAACGACGCCGGCGGCGGTGGCGGCCTCGGTCAACTCGCGCGCTTCGTCGGCGTCGACGCCCAATGGCCACTCGGACACAACGTGTTTGCCCGCATCGAGTGCCGCCCTGATCACGGCGGCATGGCCGGAGGCCTTCACCGAGACGACGACCAGGTCGACGTCGGGGTGCGCGGCGAGTTCGCGTGCGTCGGCGAAGGCATGCCGGGCGCCGTGGGCGGCAGCGGCCCGGTCCGCGCTGGCCTGGTTGGTGGTCGCGACCGCGGTCAGATCGAACTCCTCGAGCGCGGCGAGCGCGGGTAGGTGTGAGCTGTCCGCCCACCCGCTGGCCCCGACAACTCCGACTCGGATCATGTCCCACTCCTTAGTTATGTACCTTTCGGTAAGAAACTAAATGGCACGGCACGCACGCGCAAGCGGTAATGTACCGATAGGTAAAAAACACGGGAGAGAGCACGGAGAACGGCATGCCCGGCGGACGACCACGCGCATTCGATGCAGACACCGCACTGGACCGCGCGCTGGAAGTGTTCTGGCGGAACGGTTATGAGGGCACCTCGCTGGCCGACCTGACCGCCGCGATGGGCATCAACAAGCCCAGCCTCTATGCCACCTTCGGCAACAAGGAAGAACTGTTCGGCAAGGTTCTCGCCCGCTACCTCGACGGCCCCGGCGCCTACGCCGCCGACGCGCTGGACGCGCCCACCGGCCGCGAGGTGGTCGAGCGGCTGATCCACGGGGCCGTCGACCTGACCGCAGGCAAGAACACGCCCCATGGTTGCCTGTGCGTCAAGACCGTTCAAGCCTCAGGACCCGACGCACACGCCGTACGCCAGGAGGCCGCCACCGTACGAAAAGCCGGCGAGGCCGCACTGCGCAGGCGGCTCGAGCAGGCCACCGACCTGCCGTCGAGCCACGAACCGGCCGCCCTGGCCGCACTCGTCCACACGATCTCCGACGGCCTCGCCGTCCAGGCCGCAGCCGGGCGCAGCCACGACGAGCTGCGACAGATCGGCGACTCGGCACTGCGCGCACTGCTGGACGCAGACACCTAGACCGCGCCGCCAAAAGTTCAGCGCTCCACAATGATTCACCGGAGCAACCGCGATGCGTGGTCGAGCTCGACCAGATCCGGCTCGGCCGAGGGAATCGCCCACGCTGAAGACTCGACCCCGGCCCGAGCCCGGCAGGCGCGCGATAGCCGAGCGTTGCGAAACGCAACTGGTGGCCTTGCACTGCCTCGATCCGCCCGTGTCCGTGCTCGAGTTTCAGCCGAGACGGGTGACCGCGCCGCCTCCAGAGCCCTCGAACGCCCCGTCCAAGGCATTACAGTGGCCAGATCGTGGCTGGACTCAGGAAATGGTCTCTCCAGGGCGCTTGATCGGTGAGCGATCGGTCCCCGAGATCGACGACACTTGGGAGGAAAGCATGAGCGCGGGAATGATCGTGCTGACCGTGCTCAACGGCGTGGTCTCCGCGATAGGCATCGGCTTCGGAGTGGCTGCGGCCCTACGTCCTTCGGTCTCGAGTCACGAGGAGGACCCCACTGCGGGAGAACGTTTCTACGCGCGGGCCTACGCGGTGAGAGCAGTGCCGCTGGGACTCCTCGCCGGCGTGGTTCCCTTCTTCCCGCACGGCGCCATCAGCGCTCTCGCCCTGGTCGCCGCTGCGCTCGCCCAGGCGGGAGATGCGGTGATCGGCGCAGGGCGTAGAGAAGTGCAAATGGTTGCCGGACCTTTGTTTGCGTGCGTTGTCCACGTGATCACCGCGATCGCGGTGGCCTAGAGTCACTGGTCACCAGGAGCTGCGGAAGATCAACGGGCCGAGAGCCGTACGGCCGCGACGTGCACGCACATGCGGATGTGGGTGCAATCGAGCACTATCCGAGACCGAACAGCAGCCTCTCGCCAACTCCTCAGTCGCAGTGCATGTTCAGAACGGCTGCGCCGCCAATTCATCCGCTCATGACAGCCCACTCGATTGCCACGACCCGCTGTCTGAAACGACCACGGGACCGACCGGAAAATTCAAAGGACATAGATCATCTCGGACGGCCACCTGGGTCAGAAGGGCGGATCGTCATCGCGCTCGGTAGCCGTGCGGATGGGCGAGGCGTTGGGCTTGGGAGTATGGCCGCGGATGCGTGTTCGTGCTTTCCGTCGCTGGGCGGGTGTGCAGTAGACGTGCACCAGTTCGGTCATGGCGTTGGTCACCGGGCCCGGATCGATCAACGGCTGTACAGGTTCGGCGTCGGGGACGCCGGTGGCGCTGAGCTGCGGCACCGGCAGACGCGGGAACAGGAACTTCGCGCCCTCGGGGGTGGTGGTGACCGATCCGCCTGTGGGCGTGCGCCATTCGACAGTCCGGTCGCGGTGGTGGAGGACCTGCCAGCCATTGACCCCGTTGTCGGCCAAGGTCTTGAGCCGGTGATGCCGACGACACCGGCACCCCAGATTGGCTTCGACTGTGCGGCCACCGTTTTCGGGGTTCGCGTGGTCGAATCGGTCTTGGTGATCGAGATCGGAGGCGACGGCGGGCACCACGCAGCCAGGCGCGCGACAGCCCCCATCCAGCGCCCGCACCCGCGCGGCGACACCCGCACCGGGCCGGTACCGCAGTTCGCTGTCGACACTGCGGTTTTCGGCGGTTGCGGCCGAGTCGACGAGAGCGCCAGCACCTCTGGCAGCGCTGGTGTCCGTACCGGAGCCCGTGCCGGTGGCGGAGCTTGTCCCGGCTGCGGCGTTCATGCTGGTGCCGGTGGCGACAGTAGTGCTGGCGGCTGCGCTGATGCCGGTGGCAGTGGCTGCGTTGATGCCGGTGGCGGTGGCGACAGTAGCGCTGGCGGCCGCGTTGATGCCGGTGGCGATGGCAGCGTTCACGCCGGTGGCGGTGGCAGCGGTGGTAGCGGCGGCTGCGTTGACGCCGGTGCCGACCGCAGCGAGGGTGCCGACGGCGGTGGCGGCGGTAAGGGCGTCGGTGTCGGTGTCGGTGATGATGGTGAAGCGGGCGTGGCGGGCGATCTGGCGTGCCAGGTCCGCGTCGATGGCCCCGAACCCGGCCAGCAGCGCCGGGTTGTCACGGAGGCCGGCCAGGGTTTCGGCCGAAACACCCACCTGCACCAAGGATTTGCGCGCCGCGCGGAGTGGGTCGGCGGTGGCGGCGCGGGGACAGTCGACATGCCCGCAGCGGCAGGTGAGTTGGCCGCTGCCGTCGGCCAAGGCCACCAACGCATCGGCGCGGCGCTGGCTGGTGGTGCGCGGATCACGGCCGCAGCACTGGGTGACCGCCATCTCCCGCAATCGCTCGTAGAGGGCTTGGCCTCCGGCGGCGGGCAGCACCGCCTCCACCTGTGCGGTGCCGTCGTCGGCGGCGGTGACCTTCACATACCGGTCGGCTTCGGCGGCCTTACGGCGGGCAGCCTGCCCGGCCGGGTCGGCCTCGAAAAGCCAGCGACGCAGGGTGCGCCGCACCCGCTGCGGCTCAGCGGTTTCCGCATACGCCGCGATACGCGGCTCCAGCACCGCAACCAAATCGTCGGAGACGTTGGTGAGAACGTCACTGATCACACGCACCCGCGCCAGATCCAGACGCCCGGCCTCGAAACCGGACCGGGTCACCGGATACCGGTGCGCCAACCCCAGCCCCACCCCGATCAACCCGTCCACCGAGCGCTGCGACACCCGCAGCGCGATCCCGATCTCGGTGGCCGCATCCTCCCCCGCATACAAGGCTCCGACCCCGAGCGCGAGCTGCTGCGCGCGGCGCAACCGATACAGCCGTGTCATCAAGCCGATCTCCTCGGCTTGGGCCGCAGCAATCATCGAGTGCACCACCTGAAGCCGCTCCACGACCTCGGCGGCAGCAAGCATGTCATCAGCGGACTCGACCATGCATTCGATAATAGTTTCGAATCACGCGACACGACAGCAGGATCACCACAACACGCGCGGTAAATCATTGGCTAACAACAGCTTTGATCGCCAACGCGAACGAGTCGAGCGTCCCGACATGCCGCGGCCCGCGCGGTTCAACGCACCCACACGGCAGCCCGAACAGTTCCAAGCCTCAGCCCATCGCGAGGCGTAGCCCAGCCGTTGACAACGCGCCATGCTGCCGAATTTCGTGCGCTTGTAGCCGAGCTGGAGGTCTGAACCGCAATCCTGTCCGACCCGGCCGCTACGGTGATCGGTACACAATCGCTCATGGGGGCCAAATATGGGTTATGACATCAGCTTTCATCCTGTGGACATGCGCCTGGCCGAGGAACGGGTCATACCGTTTCTGGCCGGCCGGGGCAGCGACGATGATCTGGACGATCTGATCGCCGACGCCGTACGACAGGCGAAGGTTCGGTTTCGTGCGAACGCGTGGGGACTGGGCGTTCTGAAGGCATCCGGCAGCAGGGATTTCGACAGCGGCCTCTACCTCTGGGGCCGGCCGTTCTTCGTCACCGCCGATGATCCGGCGACCATCGCCGAAACCGTTGTGCGCTATTGCAATTCCACTCTCGACGAGGTCGACGATCTGGCCCGCAGTCAGATCGACCTGCTCGATCCGGCCCTGTCGAAACACGTCCAGCCTGACATGGCAGGCACCCTGCCCGCCGACCATAACCTGGCCAAGGGCTTCCGCTGGAAACTCGACCTGCTGCGGGGAGCGACGTCCGCAGTCCGCGCCGGCCGCCTGACCATCCGCAATGGCGATGGCGACGAGATCTCCGCCGCAGACGCACTGACCGGCAATATCCAATTCGTCCTGATCGAATTCCTCGCCGCGCTGCTTCCCGGCTGGATCGAGCGTGGCCGGGTATGGCCCACCGAACTGGCCGAACAAGCCACGACCAACGGCTATCCGCCACTGTCCGACAACACCCCGTTGTTCGGTTCCTTCCCGGCCGAGTTCCCTTCGCTGGATTGGGAATCCAACTGGACCATTCCCTCGAACTATGCGATCGGCGGCTACGCCGCGCCCTCGAACATCCAGCCCTTGCGAAACTGGCTGTCCCAGAATGTCGAAGCGCTCGCCGCGGTGGGCGACAAATGGGACGATCGCCCCTACGTCCGCAAGGCCCTCCGCAAGCTCGACGAAGCCTTGGCCCTGGCCGAACTGACCGGCTCCGCCTTCGTCGAAGCCGCCGAGATCTACTACCCCGGGATGGGCACCGTCAACTGACGCCCTCCCACCCCTTCGCAAGCATGCCGCCGAGGCGTCCGCCTATGCCGCAACCCGCGCGGTCCGAGGTGGCCGGCGTGACGCATCTGGCGGCGAGACCGACTGCGGCCCAGGATATTCGCATTGCGGACTTTCGTGTGATGCCGGATACCCGGAGGCGGCGTCCTGCAATTTGCCGAATACTATTGGGCAACAGGGCATCCCGGCCGGGATCGGTGACACTCCGCAGGGAGGTGATCATGATTGTCTGTGGGCGGCTTACGGAGGCAGGGTTGGCCGCTGCGCGGCGACTGGCTGATGGCCCTCGGGTAGAACAACCGCATCTCAGTCGGTCGGGAGGCGGGCGGCCCTCGAACGAAAAAACCGGCAGATACCGTGCGGTACCTGCCGGTTCAGCGTCGGGTGCGACGAGTGGACCCGGGTGTCTCCGAGGTCAGCGGGTGGCGATGATCGCCGAGCCGTGACCGAAGAGACCCTGATTCACCGCGATTCCGGCGCGGGCATTCTCGACCTGGCGACCGTCGGCCTGGCCACGCAACTGCCAGGTGAGCTCGCAGATCTGAGCGATGGCCTGCGCTGGAATCGCCTCACCGAAACAGGCCAGGCCGCCACTGGGGTTCACCGGGACCCGCCCGCCCAATGTGGTTGCGCCGCTGCGCAACAGCGCCTCGGCGCCGCCCGTCTCGCAGAGCCCGATGTCCTCGTACCAGTCCAGCTCCAGCGCGGTGGACAGGTCGTAGACCTCCGCGAAGGACAGTTCGTCCGGCCCGAGCCCGGCCTCCTCGTACGCGGCCTGCGCGATGGCGGAGCGGAACGCGTGCGGCGGGGCCTCGACGGCCACCGCGGAATCGGTGGCGAAATCCGGCAGATCGATGACGGTCTTCGGGAAGGTCGGCGTGACCGTCGACAACGCCCGGATGCGGACCGGGTCGGCGATGCCGTGCCGGCGCGCGTAGTCCATCGACGTCAGCACCAGCGCGGCGCCGCCGTCACTGGTCGCGCAAATGTCGAGCAGCCGCAAGGGATCCGACACGATCGCCGAGGCCGCGACCTCCTCGGCCGCCACCTCCTTGCGATACCGGGCATACGGGTTGTTCAGGCCGTGGCGGGCGTTCTTCACCTTGACCGCGGCAAAATCCTCGAGCGTGGCACCGTGCAGCGCCATCCGGCGGCGGGCGTAGAGCGCGAAGTAGATCGGGTTGGTCGCGCCGAGCAGGTGGAAGCGCAGCCAGTCCGGATCATCACGGCGTTCACCGCCGACCGGCTGGAAGAAGCCCTTCGGGGTGGTGTCGGCGCCGATCACCAGCGCCACATCGGTCAGTCCGGCCAGGATCTGCGCACGCGCATTGGCAATGGCCTGCGCACCCGAGGCGCAGGCGGCGTAACTGCTCGAGATCCGCGCACCCGACCAGCCCAGTGCCTGAGCGAAGGTCGCGCCCGCGACGAAGCCGGGGTACCCGTTGCGGATGGTGTCCGCGCCGGCGATGTACCCGACATCGAGATGGTCCACCCCGGCATCGGCCAGCGCCGCACGCGCCGCGACCAGCCCGTACTCGACGAAGTTCCGCCCCCACTTGCCCCACGGGTGCATGCCCGCACCGAGGACGGCGATGTCCCGATCGTTCGTGTCAGTCATTGACCGGCCTCCACATCCACACCGTGTGCTCTGCCTCGTCGTCCTCGTACAGCGTGCCCACGGCCAATTCCACCGGCATGCCCACGGCCAGATCGTCGACGGTGAACCCGCGCACCACCTGTCCGAGAATCACCATCTGCTCGACCTCGAGCTCCACCGCCGCAACGACATACGGCTCGAACGGATCCGCCGAGACATAGGGCGCGGGCGGCTTGTACCGGGCGTCGGCGTACGACCAGATCCGGCCACGCGTGGAAAACAGGTATTCGGCCAGCTCGGAGCCGTCCTTCGCACCGGCACAGCGCGGGTTGCGACAGGCCAGCGTGTTCCGCGGGAAATACGGTGTGCCGCAATCCTTGCACCGGCTCCCCTTGAGCCGCACCACACCGTCGTCCGCAGTGAACCAGTCAGCCACAGCGGGGCGTTGTTCTTTCTGCACAACCCCGACGGTATAGGAACACGTTCTACTTTGGGGCCGAATTCCGCTCCGCGAATCCACGCCCGGAGGTACGGTGACTCCAGATGGAGGATGCCCGGCACCCTCGAGTCGATCTGGAGTACCACAACGCGATGGGCACCAAAGCCATTGACCCGCAGTCGATCCGCAACGTCACCCTCCTCGGCGACCCCGCCGACACGGCCCGACTGGCCCACCACCTGCGCTGCGGTTCCGGCAACCCCACCTCCAGCCCCGCGACCGCGCTCCACTGGGCAACAGACGGCGTCGAGCACACGATCCGCCTCGCCGAGCTATCGACCCAAGCCCCGATTGCGGCCCTGCAGCGCTCCATCCGAGTAGCCGACGGCGTGATCGCAGTGGTCGACGCCGCCACAAGCCTCGCCCCCCGCCTCGAAACCATGCTCCGCGTGGCCGACGACCACCAGGTCGCCCGCCTCTGCCTCATCACCGGCCTCGACCACCCCGACGCCGACTTCGACCACTGCGTCCGCACCATCGCCGACACCCGCGGTGCAGCCCCCCTCCCCCTCCAGATCCCCATCACCCCAGGCCCCCACCTCGAGGGCCTCATCGACCTGATCGCCCTCTGGTCCCTCGAACCCCTGGCCGCCGAAATCTATGGCAGTCACTGGAAACTCGCCGAACCCTGGCACCGCAATCTCGCAACAACAGTGACAGCCCAACGCGCCGGTTCCACTACCCCCATCACCCAGCCAGAACTCCCCCGCGACCAGCTACATCACCGAATCCGCCACGCAACCCGCATAGGCGACACAATCCCGGTCCTCTGCCACTCCGACCCCCTCACCCCACTCCTGGACGCCATAGTCCGCTACCTCCCCTCCCCATTGGACGTCTGCCAACCAGAACACGCCCTCGACTACTGACGGACGCCGCCCTCGCCGCGAATCAGCGCAGCGCTATGCGCACCTCGAAGGTGGTGAGGACTTCCTCGCTGGGCGGGCCGCCGAAAGGCTGCCAGGTGAGGGCGAAGTCGATCAGCTGCTGTTCGTCGCTGTTCATGGAGAAGCGATCGTCCCTCGGTGGGATTGTGGTCAGTTCGCGTTGAGGCCGATCTCGGCGCAGCCCTGGAGCAGTGCCTCCCGGCCGAAGGCTTCGACGGGGCCGACGACGCCCGTGGTCAGCCGTGGGCCGGTGAGGAGTTGCGCTGCGCCCCAGGCGATGAGCTCGCCGGTGAGGGTGTAGATGCTGGGGCCCTCGAGGTGGACCTCGGCCAGGACGCCGGTCGCGTCGGAGGCGACGGCGACCACGTGGGTGCGGGTGCGGGCGCGTTCGGCGGTGTCGGGGCCACCGGCCGGGCCGATCATGGGCCGGCTCAGCAGATCGACCAGGGCACGACCGCCCGGAATCCGCACGGTGGCAGCGGCAATCGCGGTTTGGATCGAGATCAGTCGGCTCAGTGCTGGGAACCAGCCGTTGTACACGGTGACGTTGTCGAGCGCCGGGAGCGCGCTGGGCAGGTACAGCACTTCGGTGCCAGAAACGAGGAATGCGCTTCTGCGGCGGCCACGCACGGTGAACGCCCGAACCTTCGAAGCGGTGCGTGCTTCGGTGATCCGGCGGTCGCGCCAGCTCACGATCGGCAGGGTGACGGCGTCACGCATGGTGGTGCGAGTGCCCTGGCTCAGGCCGCGCCACAGGGGTCCGGTGGCGAAGTAGCCGATATCGATCGAGCGTGCGCGGTCGCCGGCCCGGTGCGCGGCCAGGGTGCCGGCGAGAATCCCGGGCACATAGTCATAACCGAACGCGGGCAGCATGACCGCCCCGGTGGCACGTGCGCGATCGTTCAGGTCACGGTGCAGGTCGCGGACGAAACCGACTTCGCCGGTGGAGTCGATGTAATGCGCACCGATGTCGGCGGCCGCACGCGCCACCGCGTGCCCGAACCGCTCGAAGGGCCCGACGGTGGTGATCAGGACATCGCCGCGGCCGACCACTGCCGCGATGCTCGCCGCATCGGTGACATCGACCAGCGCGTAATCCAGTCCTCCGGATCGTTGCGCGAGGGCGTGCAGCACGTCGCGATCACGGCCTGCCAGAACAGGTTCGATACCTCTGCGCCGCAACGAGTCGAGCACGAGTCCGCCGGTGTAGCCGGTGGCGCCGAGCAAGACGATGCGTCCGGGCAGCCCCGCGGTCATGCGGGCACCGACACAGCGGGCTGGGCCGGACGGCTTGCGACCGGGGTTTCGAAGTGCAGCTCGGGATCGAGGATGCTGCCTCTCCGCAGGATGTGCACGTCGTCCTGGTAGTTCATCGACGTCCGCCACGGCATCCGATCGCCCTGGGTGGGCAGCTGGTCGACGACGCGCTGGATGTAGCCCGCGGTGAAGTCGAGGAACGGCCGGGTCGGCATGGACTTGTCTGCGACCTCGGCGCGCGCGATCCGGTAGCCGTTCTCGTCCATGTGAGCCAGCAGGCGGCAGAAATGCTCACACAGCAGGCCGATCTTCAATGTCCACGACGAGTTGGTGTAGCCGATGGCGTAGGCCAGATTCGGCACTCCCGACAGCATCAAACCCTTGTACGCCATGGTGTTCGGCAGCTCGATCGAGCGCCCGTCCACGGTCACCGGGATACCGCCGAACGCCTGCACGTTCAGGCCCGTGGCCGTGACGATGATGTCGGCGTCGAGTTCGCGGCCCGACGCCAGCCGGATACCGGTCTCGGTGAAGGTGTCGATGCGGTCGGTGACCACCGAGGCCTTGCCGTCGCGGATGGCGGCGAACAGGTCACCGTCGGGGACGGTGCACAGGCGCTGCTCCCACGGGTTGTACGGCGGATTGAAATGCTCGTCGACCGGATAGCCTTCCGGCAGCTGTTTGGCATTGGCCCACCGGATGAATCGGCGCACCTGGTCCGGGTACTTCTGCGAGAGACTCCAGATCAGCTTCTGCTGGGCGATGTTCTTACGGCGGGTCCAGGCGTAGCCGCGTTCGTCGCCGAGCAGCCGCTTCATCGCGTTCGCGATCGGGTCCTTCTTCGGCACCGGCAGGATGTAGGTGGGGGTGCGTTGCAGCATCGTCACGTGCGCAGCGGAATCCGCCATCGCTGGAATCAGGGTCACCGCGGTCGCGCCGCTGCCGATGACGACGACGCGCTTGCCGGCGTAGTCCAGGTCCTCGGGCCACTGCTGGGGGTGCACCACGGTGCCCCGGAACCGGTCGCGGCCGGTGAACTCGGGGGTGAATCCCTCGTCGTAGCGGTAGTAGCCGGCGGCGGAGAAGATCCAGTCGGCGGTCAGCTCCACCAGTTCGCCGGTGTCGGTGCGCTCCACCTGCAATGTCCAGCATGCCTCCGCCGAGGACCAGGAACCCGCGATCACCTTGTGGTGGTAGCGAATTGCGTCGTCGAGGCCGTTCTCGGTGGCGGTCTCGCGCAGGTAGGACAGGATCCGTTCACCATCGGCGATCGACTGCTCGTCGCGCCACGGCTTGAACTCGTAGCCGAAGGTGTGCAGGTCCGAGTCCGATCGAATACCCGGGTACCGGAACAGATCCCAGGTGCCGCCCAGGCTGCTGCGGGCCTCCAGGATGGCGAAGCTCTTGTGCGGCACCATGGTTCGCAGGTAGCGGCCCGCACCGATGCCGGAGATTCCGGCGCCGACGATCACGACATCGACGTGTTCGGCGGACGACGTCCCGGAGGTCTGAGGGGGTGTCATAGCGGCTCCTTGTTCCGGCTCCGCATGCCACGCGACGATGCGGAGACTGGATTCCAGGATCGAATACCGCCGGAGAGTTGCGCCACAACATAGTGACGCACGATATTGGAATTGTGGTTCAAAATGACGCACGCGGTGCGCGATGGCCCGAGCCCGGCCCGGAAACCGTCGCCCTCATCCGGCAGGCGGCGGAGATAGCGCTGAATCAGCCCGCGGAGTGGCTCGAGGACCTGCACGAGGCATCCTTGGCGGGCGAGCGTATGCAGCGAATCGCGGACGACCCCGCGCTCGCCGACGCGGTGCGGCGCGCCAACGTCGCGAACATCGCGCACTGGGCCTGGTCCAATGTGCAGCATCCCGGCCGCAGAGTCCCGCCGAACCTCGGACCCGAAGCACTCTCGACAGCAAGGGATCTGGCGCGACGTGGACTGGACGAGGCCTCACTCGAGGCCTATCGCACCACCTACAGCGTCATATGGAACCGCTGCATGGAGGTGTGTTTCGCGCTCACCGACGATCCCCGGCAGCTGCGTGAACTGCTGGGGCTCGCCTCACTGTCGATCTCGACCTTCATCGAGGACACCATCGCCGCCGTCACCGACCAGCTGAAGGCAGAGAAGGCGGACCTCACCCGGGGCACCCACGCCGAACGCCGTGCCACCGTGTCACTGCTGCTCGAAGGCGCGCCGATCCGGCTCGCCCAGGCGGAAGCCCAGCTGGGCTACCGGCTGACCGGACCGCACACCGCCGCCACCCTGTGGGCCACGTCCTCCACGGTCAGCGACCAGCTCGAGGCCGCCGCGGAACTGCTCATGCGGATCAGCGGTGCCGGGCACCGGCTCACGATCGTGGCCGGCGCCGCGGCTCTGTGGCTGTGGCTGCCCGTCGGCACCGCACCCGAACTGGCCCCGATCATCGAAGGACTCGATGCCGCACCGGACATCCGCATCGCCATCGGCCGGCCCGGCACCGACCTCGACGGGTTCCGCCGCAGCCACCTCGACGCCCTCGAAACCCAGCGCATGCTCGCCCGCCTCACCTCACACCGGAGAGTCGCCCGACATCAAGACATCCAGCTGGTCGCCGTCCTCACCAACGACCCCATCCGCGCCGACGAATTCATCGCGGACACACTGGGCGAGCTGGCCGGCGCCGACCCTGAGATAGTCGAAGCACTCACCACCTACATCGAAGAACAGTGCAGCATCGCCCGCACCGCAGACCGCCTGTACACCCACCGCAGCACCGTGGTCCGCCGCCTGGCCCGAGCCGGGGAACTCCTACCCCGCCCCCTCGGAACCAACACCATCGCCGTCGGCGCAGCCCTCGACGTCCTCCGCTGGACCCGCTGACTGCTTCATGCAGCGGTATCCGACCGAAGATTGCCCCACGAAAAACCTTGGCAGACATGCGTGTTCAAGAGACATCCCGATTCGGCCTCGATCCCGACGTCGAGATCGGAATCGCCCCCGCAGCTATCGAGCGCAAACATTTCGCCGACCACTGGGTACAGGTGCTCGACAAATGCCCAATCAGTTGAAACCCGATTTCGCGTAAGCTGAAAGCGGACGCGCCGTACTGGTCACGCGGCGGCCCGGAAACTACTCGCATCGAGGTGAAAGAAACATGGCCTCCGATGTTTCGCTACAGCCCAGGTGAACCGGGCCCAGGTAATTCGTTTCGCCAGCAGACAAGAACGCCAGTAGTTTCTGGTCACATCCTGCTCGGGCCGGGCCGCACCCGGAAGTAAGAACAAAGAAGAAAGTACGATCATGCGTAGAGCA
The DNA here is from genome assembly GCF_053603795.1 of Nocardia sp. NPDC004123. NCBI lineage: Bacteria > Bacillati > Actinomycetota > Actinomycetes > Mycobacteriales > Nocardiaceae > Nocardia > Nocardia sp. NPDC004123. The sequence goes on along the minus strand of NZ_JBSGGG010000012.1, from coordinate 146,964 downwards.
ACGGCGCTCTTCGCCGCATTATTGTTGGCCATCCTCTTTTCCATCACCTACGCAACGAGCCCGACGGCTCGGGCCGCCGGCTGCGTCGGCGACTGGGCCATCGGAATCGGCGGCTCAGGCGACCCGTCGGTGTTCGCTCCGTACGTCGATCAGACCGTCGGCTACAACTCCGCCCTCCCGATGCTGGCATTGAACGAAATCGACCGGCTCTTCTGGTCACACCGCACTGAATGTCCGCGCGATCACATCCGCTTGATCGGGCACAGCGAAGGCGCGGGCATACTCCACGCCTGGGTCACCGCCCACCAAGATGTCGGCAATGCGAACGCCATCCTGCTATCGGATCCCAAACGCGCTCCGGGACCCGGTTCGGCTGGACTGTCCTCAACTCCCGGAAATTGGCTCATCGGTTATCCACTGGCCGGCGTCGACGATTGGTTCGGCAACATCCCGGTGCTCACCGTCTGCAACCACGACGACGAAATCTGTGACACATCGGCTGGTTGGTTGGGCTACGTGTTCGCGGGTGCGCATGATCGCTACGATTTCAACGTCTGGGACTACGGCGATTGGAATTCCGGGGTGTGGTACCGGTAGTCGATGATTTGAGGTATCAGAATCGGCAGATGTATCCACGCGCTTATGTGGAAAGAAATTCGCAATGCAGCAGATCTAATAGATTCCAGGGGCCATCGGCCCACGACGCGGCGCTCCGCGGGGACAGGTCCGACGCCCTGAAGGGAAAACCTGTTGCAGGGCAAGGGTTCTCAGCGACGCTGCAGGGGAACAGCGATCACCTGAGACGCTTTCGAAGGTGGGCGCAGAGGGGATCGAACCCCCCGACCGCTGGTGTAAAACCAGTAGGCAAGAAAGATCGCCACGGCCGATGCGACCCACTTTGCTGCCGTCGATGAATACGCGGTACTTGCGCAGAAGGTCCACATATCCGCCAGGTCGCCACCGGACAGTGGTTTGCGCCATATGCGCAGACTAGTTCGATCTTGGTGGGGATGGTCGTTCTGGCTCATTGTTCATCGTGGGTGTCCTGTGGCCGCAAGGTAATCGGTCAGGGTCTGACCACGAAGACCGCACTGTCGCCGAAGTCGACGAGGTAGGCGGCGCCGAGACCTGGGTCCACCGCGGCCCCCTCTGTAGTCCGGCCGGACCCGGGGATGGGGGTGACCTTGTGAGTGTCGACGTCGATCGCCACCGGCGTCAGGTCGAGCGTGGTTGGGTCGCCGTTCATCGGCGTCACCCCGACGTAGAGGATGCGGCGATCCTGGTCAAGGGCAATCATGCTCGGGCGGTGGACGGGAATGATGCCGGTGGCCCGGTTCGTGTGGGTGTCGATCGTCCATATCGAGTCACCCACGTTGTTCGCGACGTAGAGGGTACCGGAGCGATGGTCGAGCGCGAGGCCAAATGGCCCCTGGCCCACCGCGACGGTCGCGGCCACGGTGTTGTTCGACAGGTCGATCACCGACACGGAGTTTTCGCCATCGTTGCCGACGTAGAGCCGCGAGCGATCGGCATCGACCACGACCTCTATCGGCCGGATACCCACCCCGATGGTGGCGGTCACGGCGCGGACGCGGGGGTCGATCACCGACACCGAACCCGGCTTCGACCCAGTGCGTATACCGTTACCGGCCTGGCCCTCCGCGAGCGGATCGACGGTGGCGTTGGTGACATACACCAAATGGCTGCGGGGGTCGACCGCCACCTCGTCCGCGTTGGCCCCGACGGCGATGGTCGCGGTGACGGTGTTGGTGTTCGCGTCGATCATGAACACCTTGCCGGCGTCGGCGTAGTCGGTCACGTACACGGTGCGGGTTTGCGGGTCGACCGCCACACCCTGCGCGCTCGGTATGTTTTCGATGGTGGCGGTGACAGCGAGGGTGGTGCCGTCGATAACGGAAACGGTACCGCCGGAAGTATTCGCGACGTACACGTGGTGTGTCGTGGCATCGACCGCTACGCCCTGCGGGTTCTTCCCGACGGCGACCGGGCTGACAGTGAAGGCCGGCGAGCCGTGCGGTGGCGGTTTCGGCCACATCAGGACCACAGCGACCGCAGCGATGATCGCGACCGCCGCGGCGGCAACCGCAAGCAACCGGCGGCGGACGCGGCGCTTTCGGACCGGAGTCCCCGGCACCACCGCCGGCTCGGTCGTGCTCGCATACTCGGCGACTCCGACTGCCGGGATGCCCTCGGTCACCATCTTGGATTTCGGCGGTGCGGTCCGTGATGAGACGGTCGCGGTGAGCTCCTTCGATGCCGCCGCCAGCGTGTCGTTGGCGGCAGCGGCCAGCTCACCACAACTGGAGTATCGACTGTCACGGTCCTTGGCCAGGGCGCGTTCGACGATGGCATCGAAACCTTCGGGCACACGCATTTCGCCCTGCCTGCTGGGCTTCGGGATCGGCAGGCTCAAATGCCCGTACATCAGCTGCGCGGGGGTGCTCCCGGGATACGGCAGCGCCCCGGTGAGCATCCGGTACATAGTCGCACCCAGCGAGTACACGTCGACACGGTGATCGATCGTCGTGCCGATATCGAATTGTTCGGGCGCGGCGTACTGCAGACTCGCCAGGAGCATGCCGCTGCGAGTAAAACCGCCGGTTTCATCGAGAGCCTTGGCGATACCGAAGTCCGCGAGCAACACCCGCTCGGGTTCACCGCGCGACGCGTCGGTCAACAGGATGTTGGCCGGCTTCACGTCACGATGCAACACCCCGTGCCCGTGGGCGTAATCGAGCGCAGCCGCGGTCTCGGTGAGGATCCACACCACCCGCCCGACCGGCAGCCCCCCATCCCGCAGCAGCTCGGCCACGTCGCTGCCGTCGACATACTGCATCGCGATCCACAGCTGACCACCCTCGTTGCCGCGGTCGTAGACGGTGACGATATTCCGATGATCCAGCCGGGCAGCGGTATCGGCCTCTCGCAGGAACCGGGCACGCACATCCTCGTCATCGGTCAGAGCACGGTTGAGCACCTTCAGAGCGACCAGGCGCGGCAGATTCGGATGCTCAGCCAGATACACCGTGCCCATACCACCCGCACCGAGCCGACGCAGGATCCGATAGCCGGCGAATACTCCCCCAGGCTCCAACGAAGCGCCCATCGCTGAGGACCCCTCCCTTCCGGGAACACCCTCAATCCGACACCCGACCAGCAAACACCCAGCCCGCTATTCGGGCACCCACACTGGCAACAGAAACCTCTCAATAAGCATAGGCGCGGACACCGGCCATACGAGATCTCGAACCGGTCGGCCTGCTCGAGTCCGAGACGGCGCCGGTGCCGCCCCGAGATCGATCCCCCGGCCACATCGCCCCCGCTGGCTCCAGCGAACTCGAGTACGCGCTAATGCCGCGACCCGCGCGATTCGAACGGCAGCGTGGCAAGCCGGAAGACCAACCGGCCGAGATCATCTCGGCCGGAAGTCGAACGCGCCCCACAGCCGGGATCCCCACGCAACCGGCCTGCGGGCTCGGTCCTATCCGAGCCGAGCGCGCCGGACCTGTTCCGGTGTAATGGTCATCTCGGCTCCGCGGCTCGAGATCAGCCGATCTCGGTCGTATGGCCGTCCATGGTCAGGTGTGAGAATGGGGATCCACGATGCGCTTGAGGGCCGCCAGATCCGATTGCAGGGCGTAGAAGGTGCGCAGGGCGACGGCGAAGGCGATAAGCCCACCGACACAGAGGGCTACCATCGAGCCGATCACCGTGTGCTGCTGTTGCGGAGTCAAGAACATCAGCCCTAACGGCACGCCCAACAGCGGAACCGATGCCGCCACACCGAGGTACACACGGCTGCGTTGGATCAGCCGATGCAGCCGGGTGGCGTCGTCGGGGGACAAGTGCCCGGCGGCGACCAAACCCGGGTAGTACCAGCGCAGCACGAAGAAGGTGGCCGGAAAGTACGTGTACACGACCGCTACCGTGGCTGCGACGAGGCTCGAGGCGATCAGATTGGCCAGCAGCCCGCCCGGCACCGGCCCCAGTGACAGCAGTTTCACCAGGAAGATGCCCATGGCCAGGATCCATCCGATGAACGCGACTGCCGCGATCCGGTCGCCGCAGGCGAGGGCGTCGGCACGCGCACGGGCGAGGGTGGTCTCGTCGAAGTGTTTGCCGCGGCGCAGGCCGTCGGGCACTAGGAAGACGTTGCGGCACCAGTACAGCAGTCCGGCGATGGCGACCGGATAGGAGATCGCGATCACCACGTAACCCAGGTGGGTCAGCCGCCCGGCAGCCTCGGAGCCCAGTTCGAGTTGGATCAGCCGCACATTGTGCGCCGAAAGGTACAGTCCGGCCGCGACCTGGCCGAACATGCCTGTCGGAAGCACCACCGGAATCGGCCGCATACGCAGCCGTGCCCGCAGGCTGTGTGCGGGCGGGTCGACCAGGTCGCGGGCGGCCCGGTCCTGGCTCAATTCGAGCCGCTGGGCCAGTTCGGCACCGCTGGGGTAGCGGTCGGCGGGGTCGGGCGCAAGGCAGGTGAGCAGTGCGTGACGCAATAGGGCCGGGCAGTCAGGGGGCAGCTCGGCCTCCAGAGTCGCGTCGACGAGCCGGCGGCGTCGATCGATCATCGCCTGCAGCGATTGCTCCGATTCGCCGGCCCCGTCTACGTCGTCGAACGGTCGCAGTCCGGTGAGCAGTTCCCACAGGACCACCGCCAGCGCGTAGAGGTCGCTGCGGGTGTCCAGATCGGCGGCAGTGGTGGCCACGTTGGGGTGGCAGGCCTCGAGCTGCTCGGGGGACATGTAGCGCAGGGAGCCGCCGAAGTAGGCGACGGGGTTCGCACCGGGCAGATGCCGGCTGAAGCTGATGTTGAAATCGGCCAGCTTGGGCTGACCGTCGGCGGTCAACAGCACATTTGCGGGTTTGATGTCGCGGTGCAGCACACCGTGGCGATTGGCGTAGTCGAGCGCGGCGGCCAGCCGGGCGCCCAGCCAGGCCACGGTTTCCGGCCAGGTGAGCTGTTCCAGTTCCGCGCGCGCGGGCGAGGGCTGCGGCGCGAGCACGCCCGTGGTCGTGGTGGCGGCGTCGATAGCCGCCAGCAGCAGCTTGCCGCTGCGTTCGGCCGGTGGGGTGCGCCGCAACAGTCGCAGCACGCCCAGGAGGGTGCCGCCGGGCACGAACTGCATGTACATCAGCTTCAGATGCTGTTCAGTGATCTGACGCTGATCGAAGACGCGGACGATATGGTCGTGGTCGAGCTGGGCCAGCGTCTGCGGTTCGGTGCCGCGGTCGCGGGAGATCTTCACAGCTACCAGTCGGCTCAGCGATCGCTGCCGAGCCAGGAATACGCGCGCGAACGCGCCGCGGCCCAGCGGCAGCAGCAGATCGAAATCGTCGAGGGATGTGCCCGTATTGATGGAGTCGAGAGCATCGACTGCCGTGGGGTCGGCCAGCAGCGTGCTGCGCACGCCGCCGACATCGAAAGTCTCTGTGATACGGGCCATTTGGGTCGGATAGTCGTGCTCGTACTCGGTGAGGTCGATGTCGTTGCGACAGCTGCGGGCACTGATCTCCTCATAGATGAGATCCGGCGGTAGCGGGGCAGTGCCCAGTTCCGGGAACTGTTCGCGATAGTCGGCAAGGCGCAGGGCGTGGTCGCTGCGCCGCCACCGTTCGTGCAGATCCACTTTGATCAGTTCGATCAACGTGGTCCGCCGCAGCGCGGGCTCGGCCGGCAGGTGGATCGACAGATCGGGTGGTTCGCTCGATGAGTGCCAGTCCTCGGCGAACTGGGCAACCAGAGTCTTCAACGCGGTCTGCGTTGCAGTCGCGCGGGCGGCACCGGGGTCGAATGCGCTCGCGCCGAGGTCCTTATCCATCGTCGCTCGCCTCGAAGCGGTTGATCCCGCCTCCCCAACAAGGGGTATTGGATCCCTCAGGTGGATGATCGGCACTTCATCAATAGCCTTACACCGCTGCTGCCAGCTGTCCACCCCCCTACCAAGGAGCCCCATCCTGGGCGTTCATGGTGTCCGGAGTGTCGGCCTAACAGGACACGTGCATGAAGATCGACCCCGACACCAACCGAAGCGCACCGCCCGCGGATGGTCGGCGGCGTCGCGGGTGACCGGATCGGTCATGGCACACGCCCCGATACCTCAGGCGGCACCGCGAGGTGCGCGGTCATCGGATCGTCACCGCCCACAGCGTCGGTACTGACCGGACTCACGGTCCTCGCCATGGGCGCAGGATGGGTTCACGGCACGAACACGCCGCTGATGTCCTCAAAGAGGAATCTTGGAATATTCGACGTTGAGCGGTACGCCCGGTTTGCATTCGGCTGAACCTTATTCAGCCTGTTGTCCCCTCCGGCGCCGTCGGGCGCGATAGCCTCCAGCTATGGGTCGCATCTACAGATTCCTGGCCGGAATTGCGGCGATATCGATGGTCGCTGGGAGCGTTTTCGCCGGGGGTGTGCAGGCCGCGCCCGCCGAGCAGCTGTCTTGTGAGGTGTCGTCCGGGCGGGACCCGGAACGGGCGGCTCCGGAACAGGTTGGACTGGATTCGGGACTGCTCGCGGACGCCTTGACGTTCGCCAGTGGGCGTAATCGGTTGAATGTGCAGGTGTTCCGGCACAACTGCCTGATCGGTGAGGGGCCGACGAACGACGAGACCGGCAATGTCGCGTGGAATATCTGGAGTGCGACGAAGAGCGTTGTCTCCCTGCTCGCCGGAATAGCCTGGGATCAAGGGAAACTCGATCTCGAGGCGCCGATCGATCGGTATCTGCCGCCCGGACTGGGTGATGAGCAGCATCGGTCGATCACCGTGGAGAATCTGCTGACCGAATCGTCCGGCCTGGCGGCGGATATACTTACCGAGGGTGTCACCGGGGTGATTCCGATCGATCCGAATGGTGCCGTGCAGGCGCTCGGGGTGCCGTTGGACAATCCGCCGGGTGCGGTATACAGCTACAGCGAGCGCGATGTCGATCTGCTCGCCTATGTCATCGAGTTGGCCATCGGCGAGCCATTTCAGCAGTTCGCGCAGCGTGAGCTGTTCGATCCGCTCGGTATCGAACGCGGTGATTATTACTGGGCGCGCGACCGCGCCGGGCACACCTACGGTTATGCCCATCTGATGATCCCGCCGAACGATTTCGCGAAGCTCGGTCTGCTGGTGAGCAATAACGGGCGCTGGGGCACACAGCAACTCGTCTCCGAGACCTATCTGCGCATGGCACGCCAACCGTCACCAGCGAACAAGTGCTTTGGCTACCTGCTCTGGATCGGCCTCGGATGCGAAGAGTCCCAGAACTTCCAGCCCGCTGACGTGTATTTCATGGTCGGAGGCGGCATGCAGAACATCTTCATCGTGCCGAGTCTGGATTTGACGGTGATGTGGACCGGACTCTTCGGAAGTGTCAGCAACCAGGGCATCGAGGAGGCCCTGGAGGACACCACGGAGCTGGCGCACGAATTCTTCCGCAGATTGTTCGCGGCATTCCAAGACCATCTGGTGCCCGATCCCGGTCCGTATGTCGAACCGCCGCCGCGCGCGGATTCGAACGTGGATACGAATCTGCTGATCGCGGTCTTCGGCGTCGGGCCCGCGGCATATCCGGGCTGCAATGTCTTCAGCTGCCTGAACTACCCGTTGGCACCGCCGTTCGCGGATACCGCGCCGGGCTGCGTCATTCAGGCCTGCCTCGGTCCGGACCCGCGCACGCCCGGCATCCGCTGAATCACATGCCGAAGAAAGGGATATCGCCCTCCTTCGCGCCGTGCGCGACGAAATGGCCACCCACTGTTGTGGTCCCCAACCTCGACACACCGGCAGTGCCGCGCTGCGCATCCGTCTGGTGCTGAAACTCGCGTGCTCGAAACCGCCACGGTCGCACCCGACTTGCCTCCCGCACTGAGCGCGCCCGGTCGTGCGAACACGCCACCAGAGGTGGCGCACTCCCTGAACGCAACATCCGCACCTGACACCAAGATGCTTCGATGAGTCTCGTCGTAGCCGGCGCCGCTCAACAACCGTGACTTGTACCGATCAACCTCCAGAAGGCCGGGCTGTTGAAGGGCCCAGTCACGAAGCTGGACGAACGTCTGCGTCGCACCGCGGGCCGAGGCCAGGAGATTGCCAACCACCACGTACGCATCAGCGGGCTGATCGAAAACATCGAGCCGGGTCGCACGGACCAGGTATCGCCACAGTTCGGCAATGGCGCTGGCCGCGGCGATAACCGCCGCGGTCACGCAGGAACACCGCCCCATCCAGTGGGTGAAACCCTGTGGTAGCCAACGACGGTGCGTATCCGATGTCATGAAGCCAGCACGCCGCGACGAGAACGTCCGCTTCGGCCCCGAAGGCTGACGCGATCCGAGTACCCTGGTGGGCAACGCCGTTGACGTGTCGCCATCGCCGCGGCAACGCCGTAGCGAGATGAACCTCCGCAAGATTCCGGGCCGCTGGCACCCACAACTGTCGACAAGTGCTACCGACCTACTCAGTGGCTCAATGAAATCGGCCCGAAAGGCCAACTTGATCCACGAATACCCGTGCGTGGATATCAAGCTGCCCAAGCCCGGCCCGAGCCCCGAACGGCACTTCGAGGACGACGAATTCGCCGCTGATCATGGGGCAAGCTGTAGGCCGATTGACCTGCACAAATAGAGTGGGCGCAGAGGGGATCGAACCCCCGACCGCTGGTGTGTAAAACCCTCCAGGACAGTGCAGTTAGCAGGCTATCGAAAGCAAATACGGCCACAGCACTAACTAGCCGAGGGTGGCTCTCAGGATCGCGGTCACTGCTCGGCCATCACGGCACAGGCCACACTCCGGTCCAAGGGTGGTCGGCCGGGATCGGGCCGAAACTCTCATTTCGCTTGGCGAGTCTCCTTTTGGCGATGTGGTAGGCCCAAGCATAGGTTGAAACCTTCTTGTCCACTCCGAAATGTTTGCTAGTAGCCGTGTCTAACACCTGATGAAATTCCTCAAGCAATTCCCAAGAAGTGCTTGCGAAGTCGACGTCGGACCAGCCATAGAGATACTTGAGCTCGAATCTAACAGCGGCCAGAAACTGCAGTTCGCCGCGACTTTTCGGCTCGGTTCGGCCACCGCGTGCACGGATCCAGTCCTTAATCTCATCGGTCGCACCGACCCACTTGCTTCCCGAATCACGAATTTCTGCGTAGTCCACCCACGCCCAGAAAGCTTCGGCGTCTGCGATATCTGGGGCTTGCCGGTGGTGCTCGGCACAAAGCAACGCAAAGTTACGGACATCCATCGAACCTCCCAGCGAAGCCGGCACGGCATGCGCACGCTCGGCAGGGGTGCCCCAACAAACCAGGCAGGTTGGGTCCATCCCGAGATAGTCCGCGATAGCTTCGAGTGTCGGCGGAGATCTTCGCTCGGTGGCGATCTCACGCCGACGCAGCGGAAGCAGATCGACGTCATACCAGAAGCCCTCACGCCCTTGCGGATAGACAATCCGAAGTTCGTCTGGGATGTCGTTTCGCTGTTGTTCAGGGTTCCTGATGCCAATGAGCGGCATCGTCAGCTCGGTCAGATACGGCATCAGGTCCTCAGGGATAAAGTGGCGCATCAGCTCAAAGGCATCGCGGTCGAACCCACCGGCGGCGTTCCGGTGCCCCTGCACACGCAGCAGGAGGTGTCGTGGTTGCCCAGGAAACTGTCGTTGCGTTCTCTTCAGAACTTCGAAGATACGGCGGGTGCAACGCTCAAAGTTCTCGTAGACCGCCATATCGTGGTAGAGCAAGATCCTTTTCGACGGCATCGTATCCCGAGAGCTTTGCCGAGCCCTTGCCCTCTTTCGAGGGGTCTTCTTAGGCATATGAGGATCCCCCACATTTACCTCTCGACTCTCCTGTACGCGGATGCACTACCAAACTTCCCCGGCACCCGTTCAATTTGGCCAGCATCTATAAGCCTAATAAATATCGTCTTCACCTTATTTTCTGAACCGATCCCAGTTAGTGTCCGAACTGTACGATTGTTGATTTCGTCATGACCGTCAAGATACTGCATGATTATCTCTTCAGGCGACCCCAGCCGCTCGTGGCGAATATTAACGAGGACAGAATTGTCGCGCTCCTCAATTATCGGATCCTTTAGCTTCAGTTTCTTCATTGCCGCAAATGCAGTTACAAGACCCTCGCCTACATCCTTGTTTGGAGGATCCGGGAACTTGTTGATCAGACGAACAACCGCTCCATTTCGCGAAAATCTCTCCTTTAGAATATTCTGCGTAGTGATATGCGCAGGCAGGCGACCAGGACTTTCAACCTCAACCCGGTTATCGAATATCCTTACATGGACATCATCAGCGGTACCGTAGTCTCTGTGAATTACCGCATTCGTAATAATCTCGTGCAGCGTCTCAAACGGATACGTAATAGAAGAAAGACCGTTAGGACCGAGGATCTTTATTCCTTCAATCAGCTTTGCAGTTCTAGCAACCGCGGTCTTGATCTGCTCGTAAAGCGAGCCTTCGACGGTCAGCGGATCGAACGCGAGATTCTCACGCGCCCCTTCGGCATCAGATGTTTTGTACCGGTAGATCTTGATGGCGCAACGTTTTGGTAGTGCCGCTTGCGGTTCGTCTGAGTAGAGAAGCACACCCGCCACGGTCGGTCTATCACCGATGATCATCATCTGCTTCCTGAGCCATGCCTCAGGCTCACCTGCGGGAATACAGTTAAGCATAAAATCGATGACGGTAAGCGAATTCGTAATGATGTCAATCGGGACTTGAACAACTTCCGATTCGAAAGAGGTAATTCCTTTGTTTCGACGAAGACGCTCAATCCCATCGGCCCCTACAGGAAGGCTCTGACTACCGCGGCGCACATAAGCTTTTCCGTCGCTGGCATACTTGATTTCTTTGGTTTTCTGGATAATCAAGTGCAAAATTAGTCCGTGCTGGCTGTCGCACTGCATAAACTCGTAGAGAAAATCCCCACCCAGCGGGAAAAATTCTTCGAAGGCTTGGATATGGCCATTAGCGGCTTCAGCGTTCGAAAATCCGCGCCAGGAGTGGTCGCTACCGTGCGGAGCTTCGTCAATGCCGATGTATAGTTCACCACCGTCTGCGTTTGCGAAAGCTGCGATCGATTTCGTTAATTTTCCAGGCGCAATGTCGATCGATTTTAGATCCAGGAAGTGCCCTTCTTCGAGCCTAAGAATCTTGTATACCTGATTCTTCAAGATGGAAACCTTTTGAATCGACATACCTTCCCTATCCCTCCTTATTGCTGTTAACTCTTATACTAGTTGATCTTGAGGCGCGTTTGTAAGGCTCTCGAGCAGATATCTCCAGATTTCATTGCCCTCCCCCGAAATCAAGTTCGCGTGGTCCACGCGCGGATTCAGCGGCCTGCCTCTTTAACTCATGAACCGAGCCATTGAACCAGGAGCAGATGCACTTCGCCGTTGACCTTCGATCACAAGATAGATGACCTGCACAGCCATTCCCGGACCGAATGCCCAACGACGCACGGCCCAATCGGGATGGGGATCATTCTGCGGGGAACCCGCCCACGGGGAGGCCCCCAGGACAGCGACCACCTGGGCGTAGTCCAGCAGCGCATCGACCGAAAGAGCCGCGACTTGTTCAGCTGTCGCCAGATCCGGAATGATTCGATACAAGTCGGCGAGCCTCAGCCGGCTTACAGGCGCTGCTGGATCTGGGCGCGCATGTCCTCGATCGAGACGGTAGTGGTCCGACCACCTGCCGCTTCGATCTGCGCAGCCTTCTCCAACAGTTGCTGATACGAGCCAAGATCGCGTAACTCCATCACAGCGGCGTGCTGCCACTTGTTCAGCAGATCGTGGATCTCCCTGAGCGAATGTGACTGCTTCGCCCGATCCAGCACCTGCACCCACTCCGCATCGAGCTCGTCGCGCAACGCGGGGCGTAGGGCAACCCGTAGCGTTTCAGGGTCCCCGGCAGAAATCTGCGGAGGCTGTGGGAGCGGCACGGGAGTAGCCATACCTCACGATAACCAGCCACACCGACGAAGTCGCGATGATGCCTCACCCCAGACCGATCCGGCTGCGACGGTGCAGAGTTCAGCGAGCACCGAGCGAACGTCATCTGCCCCACGAATGCCCCATGAAATGGGATGTGGGGCAAGAAGAAACCGGCAGATACCGGGTGGGACCTGCCGGTTCTCGGTGGGCGCAGAGGGGATCGAACCCCCGACCGCTGGTGTGTAAAACCAGTGCTCTACCGCTGAGCTATACGCCCCAACTGCCCGGGCGGGGCCCGGGGTCGGATCGGTGCGCCGGATGTGGATGTCCGGGCAACGGGTTATGAATCTAGTGTGGCGAGGGCTTTTTCCCAAGCGTGCTGGTCACGGGGCTCGCCGGGGCCGTTCATCTCGGCGAAGCGGACGATGCCGTCCTTGTCGACGACGAAGGTGCCGCGGTTGGGGTAGCCGGATTTCTCGTTGAAGACGCCGTAGGTCTGGGCCACGGCGCCGTGCGGCCAGAAGTCGGAGAGGAGGGGGAAGGTGTAGCCCTGTTCGGCTGCCCAGATCTTGTGGGTGGGCGGGGGGCCCACGGAGATGGCGAGGATCTCGGCGTTGTCGTTCTGGAACTTGGGGAGTTCGTCCCGGACCTTGCAGAGTTCGCCCTGGCAGATACCGGTGAAGGCCAGGGGGTAGAAGACGATCAGGACGTTCTTCTCGCCGCGGAAGCTCGACAGCGTGACTTCCTGATTGTTCTGGTCCTTCAGCGTGAAGTCCGGTGCGACCGAACCGACCTCGAGCGGCATACCTTCCCCTCCATCCTCATGTACTGAGCGCAGCACCGAGCGACGCGGCGTGGAGACACGCGGAATCCACCGTTGTCACTCGGCTTACCTGAAACCTTAGTGGAGGCCTCAGCGCTGCTTGGAAGGTGTCTTGGGCTGGGTGAGTTTGGTGCCCGTCCAGGTGCCCAGGGAGACCGGGGTGGTCGCGGTGAGGCCGGCGGGGGTCGCCGACTCGCCGATTTCGCTCGGATCGACATGGCCGGGTTGACCGGTCTTGGGGGTGAGCACCCAGACGACGCCGTCGTCGGCTAGCGGGGTGATCACGTTCAGCAGCTCGTCCACCAGGTCACCGTCACCCTCACGCCACCACAGCAGCACGACGTCGACCACCTCGTCGGTGTCTTCGTCGAGCAGCTCGGAACCGGTGGCTTCCTCGATCTCGGCGCGAAGCGCGTCGTCGGTATCTTCGTCCCAGCCCAGTTCCTGAACCACCATGTCGTGTGAAATGCCAAGCTTCTGAGCGTAGTTCTGCGCGTCCGCCGCGGCGACCACGGTGGTGTCCTCCTCAACTCCCGACAATAGGTAGTTGCAAGCGAACATGGTAAAAGCCCCCAGCGCAAGCCGATCGGCCGAAATCGCACCCTAAATGTCGTATGTGAGACCGTTGAGATCCATTGGACAGCCCGGTTTCACACCATCTGAACGGCCCGATTCACTTGGCCGGGCAGGCGTTCCGGACCGCGGTCAGAGCGTCGTTGACCTTGCGACTCGCGTCGTTCAGCGGCGACACCGACGAGCTGGTCGTCATCTTCCGCACCTCTGCGGCCAGCGACCGCGCCGCGGTCACGTAGTCGGTGAACTTCTGCCCCAGATCCGCCTGCAGGTCCGCGCCGGACGCACCCACCTGAGTCTCGACCGTCTTCGCGGCGTCCTCGAGCGCGGACGCCGCCGTGTCGCGTTTGGCGATCTGGTCGGCCGCGCTCCCGTCGTGCGCGTCGACGAACTCGTTGTAGCGATCGACAGCGGTCCCGGTGATCTTGCGGAACGGATCGCAGTTGTCGGCGGTCGCCTTGGCGGTCGCCGCGGCCGCCTTCGAGGAGGCGGCGGCGGCCGAGGACGACGCGGCCTCGGCCTTGTACGACGTCACCTGAACCTGATTCGCCGTCGGAGTACCCTCGACCGTGTTCGCGCACCCGGCCAGTACCAATCCCCCCGCCACCGCCGCGGACGCGCACACCAGTCCGAACCCCCGCGGGTTCAGCAGCTTCACTTGGTTCCTCCCCGATCCAGCCCGGCGGTGTCGGATGGCGTCGCGAGCGGCGCGATTCCCTGCGCAACCGTACTGGATTTCCGGCTGACATGATGACCTGGGCCGCATCATCGGCAAGGATGTGAGATGCGCCCCAGACCAATCGTTACGGGTATGCCGCCCACCAGCGGATATCCGGGGTATTGACGCCACACCAGATGTCCCACCCCATGTGTACGAGGAGCAAACGTCTTGACCGACTTGATGCACCCGACTTCGTCGAATTCCACCAATGGATCGGCACGCAAATCCCCGGCGGGAGGCCGGGTTCGAGTGATTCGCGAGGGGGTGGCGTCATACCTGCCGGACATCGACCCGGAGGAGACCAGTGAATGGCTCGACTCCTTCGACGAAATGCTCACCCGCGAGGGCCCCGGCCGCGCCCGCTACCTCATGCTGCGCCTGCTCGAACGCGCCGGTGAGCGCCATGTCGCCATCCCCGCGCTGACCTCCACCGACTACGTCAACACCATCCCCACCGAGAACGAGCCGTGGTTCCCCGGCGACGAGGAGGTGGAGCGCCGCTTCCGCGCCTACATCCGCTGGAACGCCGCGGTCATGGTGCACCGCGCCCAGCGGCCGGGAATCGGTGTGGGCGGCCACATTTCGACCTACGCGTCCTCGGCGGCGCTCTACGAGGTCGGTTTCAACCACTTCTTCCGCGGCAAGGACCACGCGGGCGGCGGCGACCAGGTGTTCATCCAGGGCCACGCCTCCCCCGGCATCTATGCCCGCGCTTTCCTCGAAGGCCGCCTCACCACGGACCAGATGGACGGCTTCCGCCAGGAGTACAGCCACGGCGGCCCGGGCCACGGCCTGTCGTCCTACCCGCACCCGCGCCTGATGCCGGACTTCTGGGAATTCCCCACGGTGTCAATGGGTCTGGGCCCGATGAACGCCATCTACCAGGCCCGCTTCAACCACTACCTGCACGACCGCGGCCTCAAGGACACCGCGGACCAGCACGTCTGGGCGTTCCTCGGCGACGGCGAGATGGACGAGCCGGAGTCGCGCGGCCTGATCCAGGTGGCCGCCAACGAGGGCCTGGACAACCTGACCTTCGTCATCAACTGCAACCTGCAGCGCCTCGACGGCCCGGTTCGCGGCAACGGCAAGATCATTCAGGAGCTGGAGTCGTTCTTCCGCGGCGCCGGCTGGAATGTCATCAAGGTGGTCTGGGGCCGGGAGTGGGACGCCCTGCTGCAGGCCGACCGCGACGGCGCGCTGGTGAACCTGATGAACAGCACGCCCGACGGCGACTACCAGACCTACAAGGCCAATGACGGCGCCTACGTGCGCGAGCATTTCTTCGGCCGCGACCCGCGCACCAAGGAACTGGTCAAGGGCCTGTCGGACGCCGAGGTCTGGAACCTCAAGCGCGGCGGCCACGACTACCGCAAGATCTATGCCGCCTACGCCGCGGCCATGGCGCACAAGGGTCAGCCGACGGTCATCCTGGCCAAGACCATCAAGGGCTACGGCCTGGGCAAGCACTTCGAGGCCCGCAATGCCACGCACCAGATGAAGAAGATGACCCTCGACGATCTGAAGGCGTTCCGCGACGTGCAGCGCATTCCGATCACCGACGCCGAGCTCGAGGCCAATCCGTACCTGCCGCCGTACTACCACCCCGGCCAGGACGCGCCCGAGATCCAGTACATGATGGATCGCCGCAAGCAGCTGGGCGGTTTCGTCCCCGAGCGCCGCACGCTGGCAAAGCCGCTGCAACTGCCCGGCGACGAGGCCTACCGTTCGGTCCGCAAGGGTTCGGGCAAGCAGTCGGTGGCCACCACCATGGCGTTCGTGCGCCTGATGAAGGAGCTGTTGCGCGACAAGGAGATCGGCAAGCGCATCGTCCCGATCATCCCCGACGAGGCCCGCACCTTCGGTATGGACTCGTGGTTCCCCTCGTTGAAGATCTACAACCGCAACGGCCAGTTGTACACATCGGTCGACGCGGATTTGATGCTTGCCTACAAAGAGTCGAGCGTCGGCCAGATCCTGCACGAGGGCATCAACGAGGCCGGTTCCACCGCGAGCTTCACCGCGGTCGGCACCTCCTACGCCACCCACGGCGAGCCGATGATCCCGCTCTACATCTTCTATTCGATGTTCGGCTTCCAGCGCACGGGTGACGGCCTGTGGGCGGCGGCGGATCAGATGGCGCGCGGCTTCGTGCTCGGAGCTACCGCCGGGCGAACCACGCTCACCGGTGAGGGCCTGCAGCACAACGACGGTCACTCGCTGCTGCTGGCGTCCACCAACCCGGCCTGTGTCGCCTACGATCCGGCCTTCTCCTTCGAGATCGCCCACATCGTGCGCGACGGCATGCGCCGCATGTACGGCGGCGGCCCGGCCAAGGGATACCAGGAGGCGCTGCCCGGCACCGATCCCGAATCGCGTTCGGTGCACCACGAATTCGGCGGCGAGGACGTCTTCTACTACATCACCCTCTACAACGAGCCCTACGTCCAGCCGGCCGAGCCGGAGAACCTGGATGTAGCGGGTCTGCTCAAGGGCATCTACCTGTACCGTCCCGGCGGCGCCGGCGACCTGCGCGCCAACATCCTGGTCGCGGGCGTCACCATGCCCGACGGCATGCGCGCACAGGAGATGCTGGCCCAGGAGTGGGGTGTGCAGGCCGATGTCTACTCGGTGACCTCGTGGGGTGAGCTCCGCAAGGAGGCCCTCGCGAAGGAGATCGCCAAACTCCGTCACCCCGACCAGGATCCGGGCCTGCCCTACATCACCGAGGTGCTGTCCAAGGCGCAGGGCCCGGTCGTCGCCGCCTCCGACTGGATGCGCGCGGTGCCCGACCAGATCCGCCAGTGGGTGCCGGCCGAATACATCACCCTCGGTACGGATGGTTTCGGTTTCTCCGACACCCGCCCGGCAGCGCGCCGCGTCTTCAATGTGGATGCCGCGTCCATCGTGGTCGCCGCGCTGCAGGGTCTCGCTGCTCAGGGCCGGATTTCACCCGCCACGGTGGCCGAGGCGGCACGCCGCTACGCCATCGACGACGTGAACGCCGCGCCGAAGGCGGCACCCGGTACCGAAGGCGGCGACGCATAACCGAACATAAATACCGTGGAACGTAAACCGCCGAGGCCGCGCCGGATCAACGAAGAGGGCACCTCATCCCACGAGGTCTATCTCCCGACCGGCGCGCTCTCCCCGAATCGGCAGACGCGCGACCCGCTTCCGGACACCCTCCTGAAACGGGTCAAGCAGTTCTCCGGTCGCCTGTCCACCGAGGCCGTGGCCTCGATGCAGGATCGGTTGCCGTTCTTCGCCAATCTGGATGCCGCCCAGCGGGCCGGCGTCCAGATGCTGGTGCAGACGGCGGTGGTGAACTTCCTGGAGTGGCTGCAGGACCCGGAGTCGGATATCCGCTTCAGTCTCGATGCCTTCCAAGTGATTCCGGACGATCTGGCGCGGCGGCTGACGCTGCGCCAGACCGTCGACATGGTCCGGGTGGCCATGGAGTTCTTCGAGCAGTGGCTGCCGGCCCTGGCGCGCAACGACCGTCAGCTGGTGGCGCTCACCGAGGCGGTGCTGCGGTACGGGCGGGAGCTCGGCTTCGCCGCCGCCTCGGTGTACGCCTCGGCCGCGGAGTCGCGCGGCGCGTGGGACACCCGATTGGAGGCCCTGGTCGTCGATGCCGTGGTGCGCGGCGACACCGGCCCCGAGATGCTCTCCCGTGCGGCCACTCTCAATTGGGATGCGACCGCCCCGGCGACGGTCCTTGTGGGTACTCCCCCCAAGGATCAGGTGGCTGTTGTCAGTTCCGTACATAGTGTGGCCGGCCGGCACGGCCGCAACGCGCTCGCCGTGGTGCAGGGTTCGCGGCTGGTGATGGTAGTCAGCGGACATCTCGGCGACCCGATGTATCCGTCGCAGTTCCTGGCCGACCTGCTCGCCGAGGCCTTCTCCGAGGGCCCGGTGGTGATCGGCCCGACCATGCGGGCACTGTCCGCCGCGCACGTCAGCTCGGTGGAGGCGATGGCCGGCATGGAGGCCGTGGTGGGCTGGCGGGGTGCGCCACGCCCGGTGCACGCCTCCGAGCTCCTGCCCGAACGCGCCCTGCTCGGCGACCGCGCGGCCATAGACGCCCTGAACGAGCACCTCGTGCTACCGTTGGCCGCCGCCAGCGCCGATCTATCGGACACGCTGGATGCCTATCTGGATTGCGGTGGAGCCGTCGAGACCTGCGCCCGCCAGCTGTTCGTTCATCCAAATACGGTGCGCTATCGACTCAAGCGAATCGCCGACATCACGGGCCGGGATCCGATGAACCCGCGTGATGCCTATGTGTTACGTATCGCGGCCACAGTAGGTCGGCTGACACGAACTCGTAACGAATCACCTACTCCTGCCACCGATGTGACTCCCATCACAGATCCTAAGGATGGGGTGTAACGAGATTCGAGCATCGGGCGATCCCGACAGCCCACGTGGTCTTTTGTGGACTCCTCACAAAACTGCCAAGCAAGCTTCATTCGCGCCGACATCTCGTGAGAGCGGCCTCACAGTGTTTTCTTGAGTCGTGATCGCATTGCTCGCCCCTGGACAGGGCTCTCAGACTCCCGGCATGCTCACCCCTTGGCTCGATCTTCCCGGCGCTGCGGACCGTATCGCGCTGTGGTCGAAGGCCTCGGGGCTGGACTTGCTGCGGTTGGGCACGACTGCGACCGCCGATGAAATCGTCGACACGGCCGTCACCCAGCCGCTCGTCGTCGCGGCTGCCCTCATGGCTTTCGCGGAAATCCCGCGGGATTCGCTTCCCGCGGATACAGTCGTCGCCGGACACTCGGTCGGCGAATTCGCCGCCGCTGCCGTCGCCGGAGTCATCTCCGCCGACGACGCGGTGGTCCTGGCCGCCATCCGCGGAGCGGAAATGGCCAAAGCTTGCGCACTCGAGCCGACCGGTATGTCCGCGGTGCTCGGTGGGGACGAAGCGGAGGTGCTCGCTCGTCTCGATGAACTCGGTCTGATTCCGGCCAACCGCAATGCGGTGGGTCAGATCGTGGCCGCGGGTAAGCTCGAGGCGCTCGAAGCCCTTGCCGCGAACCCGCCCGAAAAGGCCCGCGTCCGTGCACTGCCGGTCGCCGGCGCCTTCCACACCGCGTTCATGGCTCCGGCCCAGGACGCGGTCGCGGAGGCCATTGCCAAGATCGCGCCCAGCGCGCCGGTCCGGACCCTGCTGTCGAACTTCGACGGGCAGCCGGTCAGCTCCGGCCAGGACGCGGTCGACAAGCTCGCTGCCCAGGTCACGCGCCCCGTGCGCTGGGATCTGTGCACTGAAACGATCCGTGCGGCAGGGGTTTCCGCGGTGGCAGAGTTGCCGCCGGCGGGCACCCTGGTCGGCATCGCCAAGCGGGAGCTCAAGGGCACCCCGAATCTGGCGCTGAAGACACCCGCGGACCTCCCCGCGCTCGCCGAACTCACCGCGGCAAGCTAGCTTGGCTCGCGGCCCGCTCCTATCAACGGCGATGGAGCAACCGGGTCGCAAACAATTGAAAATCCACCCTCTACAGGAAATAAGAAGGGAGCCACCACAGTGGCCGCTCTGACCCAGGAACAGATCGTCGAAGAGCTCGGGAAGATCATCGAAGAGGTGACCGGTATCGAGCCCTCCGAGGTGACCATCGAGAAGTCCTTCGTCGACGACCTGGACATCGACTCGCTGTCGATGGTCGAGATCGCCGTCCAGACCGAGGACAAGTACGGCGTCAAGATCCCCGACGAGGACCTGGCGAGCCTGAAGACCGTTGGCGACGCGGTGGCGTACATCCAGAAGCTCGAGGCCGAGAACTCCGACGCGGCCGCTGAGCTGAAGGCCAAGTTCGGCGCCGAGGGCGAGTAGGAACCGACACCGTGACCACTCCTTCCACCTTGAACGGGAACTTTCCCAACGTCGTCGTAACGAGCATGGCGGCGACCACGTCGATCGCCGGTGACGTCGATGCGACGTGGAAGGGCCTCCTCAATGGCGAGAGCGGCATCGACACTCTCGAGGACGACTTCATTGCGGAGTACGACCTTCCAGTTCGAATCGGCGGCCACCTGAAGGTGTCGCCGGACACGCTGCTCGATCGGGTCGAGATCCGTCGCATGGCGTACGTCGAGCGACTGGCGACCGTGCTCGGTCGCGAGGTGTGGAAGAACGCCGGCTCTCCCGAGGTTGACCCGCTGCGGCTGGGTGTGGCCATCGGCACCGGTCTCGGCGGCGGCGACGCGCTGATCGATTCGGTGGACAAGCTGAAGAACGGTGGCTATCGCAAGATTTCGCCGCTGGCTGTTCAGATGGTCATGCCGAACGGTCCGTCCGCCGTCGTCGGTCTCGAGCTCAAGGCCCGCGCGGGTGTGATCACTCCGGTCTCGGCGTGTTCGTCGGGTTCGGAGGGCATTGCCAACGCGTGGCGGATGATCGTCATGGGTGACGCCGACATCATGGTCACCGGCGGCGTCGAGGGCTTCATCGACTCGGTGCCGATCGCCGCGTTCTCCATGATGCGGGCCATGTCGACCCGCAACGACGATCCGAAGGCGGCCTCGCGCCCCTTCGACAAGGATCGCGACGGCTTCGTCTTCGGCGAAGCGGGCGCGCTCATGGTCATCGAGACCGAGGAGCACGCCAAGGCTCGTGGCGCCACCATCCACGCCCGGCTCATGGGCGCGGGTATCACCTCCGACGGGTTCCACCTGGTGGCCCCCGATCCGGAGGGCAGTGGTGCGGCTCGCGCCATGCAGCGCGCGATGCAGACCGCCGGGTTGTCCCCCAAGGACGTGACCCATGTCAACGCCCACGCGACTGCCACCCCGATCGGTGACACCGCGGAGGCCAACGCGATTCACAAGGCCGGCGTGCAGCACGCTTCGGTCTACGCTCCCAAGTCGGCCCTGGGCCACTCGATCGGTGCCGTCGGCGCCCTCGAGTCGGTACTCACGGTGCTCAGCATCCGGGATGGCATCGTCCCCCCGACGCTGAACCTGGACAACCAGGATCCGGCGATCGATCTGGATGTCGTGCACGGCGAGGCTCGCCGTCAGGACATCGAGTTCGCGATCAACAACTCCTTCGGTTTCGGTGGGCACAATGTCGCGCTCGCCTTCGGCCGGTACTGACACGGATTCATCCCGGTAAACCGGAAATCCGGCTCAGCTTTACCGGTCAGTAAGACAAGCGGTCCCGGCGGGGATTTTCGGATGGACGATCCCGCACCCGAAAATCCCCCCGGGACTTAGACATTCGCAGCCGCTCTCAGCGACCGCCTTTCCCCCATGAGGAGAGTTTGCGATGACCATAATGGCCCCCGCGCACGCCGACACCACGACCGATCCCCGTGACCCGCTGGGTCGGTTGCAGCGTTTCTTCGATCCCGGAACCGTTCTCCCGCTCCACCCCCGCGACAAGTCCGGTGTGCTCGCCGCCATCGGTGAGGTCGACGGCGTCCGCACCGTCGCCTACTGCTCCGACGCCACCGTGATGGGCGGCGCCATGGGCGTGGAGGGGTGCAAGCACATCGTCGACGCGATCGACACCGCCATCGATTCCAAGGTTCCCGTTGTGGGCCTGTGGCATTCGGGTGGCGCCCGGCTGGCGGAGGGCGTCGAGGCCCTGCACGCCGTCGGCCTGGTCTTCGAGGCCATGGTCCGCGCGTCCGGCCAGGTCCCCCAGATTTCCGTGGTGCTCGGCTTCGCCGCCGGTGGTGCCGCCTACGGCCCCGCGCTGACCGACATCGTCATCATGGCTCCGGAAGGCCGCGTCTTCGTGACCGGCCCGGACATCGTGAAGACGGTGACCGGTGAGAGCGTGGACATGGCGACCCTCGGTGGCCCGATCACCCACGGCAAGAAGTCCGGCGTCTGCCACATCGTCGCCGACGACGAGTCCGATGCCATGCACCGTGCGCGACGCCTGGTCTCGATGTTCGCCGAGCAGGGCGAATTCGACCTGGCCGCAGCCGAACACGGCGATGTCGACCTCAAGGCCATGATGCCGGAGTCGGCCAAGCGCGCCTACGACGTCAAGCCGATCATCCACGAGCTGCTCGACAACGTCGACGGCGAGAGCACCTTCGAGGAGCTGCAGGGCGGCTACGCCCGCTCCATGGTGGTCGGTCTGGGCCGGCTCGGCGGCCGCACCGTCGGTGTGCTGGCCAACAACCCGATCCGCCTGGGTGGCTGCCTCAACTCCGAAAGTGCCGAGAAGGCTTCACGTTTCGTGCGCCTGTGCAACGCCTTCGGTATCCCGCTGATCGTCGTCACCGACGTGCCGGGCTACCTGCCGGGCGTCTCGCAGGAGTTCGAGGGCGTGGTGCGCCGCGGCGCCAAGCTGCTGCACGCCTTCGCCGAGGCCCGTGTCCCCCGCGTCACCCTGGTCACCCGCAAGATCTACGGCGGCGCCTACATCGCGATGAACGCCCGCTCGCTGGGCGCTACCGCCGTGTACGCCTGGCCGGGTTCCGAGGTCGCGGTCATGGGCGCCAAGGCCGCGGTCGGCATCCTGCACAAGAAGGCTCTCGCGGCCGCCCCGGAGGAGGAGCGCGAGGCCATGCTGGAGCGGCTGACCGAGGAGCACGAGCGGATCGCCGGTGGCGTCCAGCGCGCCATCTCGATCGGTGTCGTGGACGAGGTCATCGAGCCCGCCAAGACCCGCTCCACCATCGCCGCCGCCCTGGCCGCCGCCCCGGCGCGGCCGCAGCACAACAAGAACATTCCGCTGTAATCGGTTACGCGGCAACGCGATAGCGGGCGGTCTCCTCGGAGACCGCCCGCTTTTCGTTGGCCGGGAACAGGTTTCGCTGTCAGGCGGGGGGAATGTTGGCGTTGTGACGGAAGACGTTGTCGGGGTCCCAGGCGGATTTGAGTGCGACCAGGCGGGAGTACTTGTCGCCGTAGGATTCCCGGATACGGTGCTCGTCGTGGTCGACGAGGAAGTTGACGTATCCGGCGTCGGAGCGGGCGTGCGGGCGCAGGGCGGCCCAGAAGTCACGGGCCCACTCGCGTTCGGCCGGGAAATCGTCGGGCTCGGCGCTGAGGGCGTTGATGTTGATCGCCCAGCACGGCTGACGGGAACCGCCGAATGCGGTGTTGGCGTTGGGAATCCCGCAGTAGGCACCGCGGAGCGGGAAGATCGGGACCAGGGAGTCGACCAGGCTGCGGCGCGGGAAGTGGTCGACGAGGGTGGCGAGCACCTCGTCGGTGAGCTCGTCCACGTAGAGCGACTTCTCGTAGGCGAACAGGCCCGCCGGGGAGGACTCGTCGAACATCTGCTGCAGGGCGGTGTACGGGATCGGAGTGACGAGCTCCCAGGCCGGAGTGGGAGCCACAACCCGCAGGGGTGCGACGACCGCCTCCAGTTCCTGTGGCTCCCCGAATCCGATCACGACCACGACGAATCCGGGGCGGCCCTGGTGCTCTGCGGGCACGAAGGGCTCGGGCGGGCCGCTGACCGCCAGGATCGCGGCGCAGTAGCCGGTGGGGAGGGCAGCGATGAGATCGCGTCCGGCGGCGAGGCCGGCGACGGCGTCGGCGGGTGTCCAGCAGAGCATGGCCAGTTGCCCGATCGGCGGCAGGTCGTGCAGTGCGAAGGTGAAGGCGGTGACGATGCCGAAGTTTCCGCCGCCTCCGCGCAGCGCCCAGTACAGATCGGGATTCTCGTCCGGAGCGGCGATCACGACACAGCCGTCGGCGGTGACCACCTCGGCAGAAGCCACACTGTCGCAGGTCAATCCGGCGCGCATGGTGAGCCAGCCCATGCCACCGCCGAGGGTCAGCCCGCCGATGCCGGTGCTGCTGATGAACCCGCCCGTGACCGCCAGCGCGTGCTCGGTGGTGGCGGCGTCGACCTGCGCCCAGGTGCAGCCGCCGCCGCAGCGGGCGAGCTTGGTGGCCGGGTCCACCGCGACCGAGTCCAGCGCGCGCAGGTCGATCATCATGGCGCCGTCGGCCACCGCGTGCCCCGCGTAATTGTGGCCGCCGCCGCGCACCGTCAGATCCAGGTTGCCCGTGCGCGCGGCCAGCACGGCGGCCGCCACTCCGGCCGGACTGGCCGGCCGGACGATCACTGCCGGTCTGCGATCGAAACATCCGTTCCAAACCTGCCGCGCCACATCGTATTCCGCGTCTCCCGGGGCGATGACCTCGCCGTCGATGCTCGTCCGCAAGCCTTCGATATCGATCCCCACAGTGGTCATGGTCCCGCTCCTCCGATGGTTTCCGCCGCCACGGCGAACCCCGCGCCATGTCCCGTGACGGCACCGGACCATCGGCGCCGCACCGCATCGACCGCCATCGGTGTCCTGCCGCTACCCCGGCGTTACGCACGGGAGACGCCGAGGGTTCATCGCGGATCCGCGTCAGGACTGGAGGCGGACCTTCTCGGCGGACTCGTTCTGGCTGGCGCATTCCTGATAAGGATTGGGAGTGGCGGGGCGTTCGCCGCAGACCCACCGGACGGTGTCGACGGTGACGGCGATGTCGCCGGTGGATTGTTTGGCACGCTGGTCGGCATAGGCGGTGACGACGGAGAGCGCGGTGGGGCAGAAGCCGGCGCCCTTGGCGGTGGAGGCCACGACCGCCAGGCCCCAGGGGCCGGCGCCGCACTGGACGGCTTCGTGGCCCGCGGCCGGGAAGGCAGCGGCGGAGGTGGCGGGGTGGGACGAGGGGCCCGAGGCGACGGTCGGGCTGTTGTCGTTGCAGGCGGTGAGGACGAAGGCCGTCGCCATGGCCAGGGCCGCACCCGCGATCGCTGTGGTCCGCACGAATCCTCCTGGTATCAGCCGACGTCGCGGCGCAGCCAGGTGACCTCCGCGCCCTCGCCGCCGAGGCGGTAGGGCTCGAGGATATCGTCCCAGGCGGTGCCGAGGGCGCGGTCGATCTCCGCGGCGATCTCGGCGGCGGAGCCGCGGCCGTGGGCGCGGGCCTCGGCGACGATGGCGCGCAGGCGCATTTCACCGACCATGACGTCGCCGCAGGCGCCGGTGGCGCCGCTCCAGAGGCCGAGGCCGGGGACGAAGCTGAAGCGGGCGCCGTCGACGCCCTCACTGGGGTTCTCGGTGACTTCGAAATACAGCACGGGCCAATCCCGCAATGCTCTCGCTAATTTCCCTCCGGTACCCACCGGGCCGCACCAATCGGTGGTGGCGCGCAGCTGTCCGGGATCGGCCGGCTGCGCGGTCCAGCGCAGTTTCGCGGGGGCCTTGAGAGTGGAGGTGAGAGCCCATTCGACATGCGGGCACAGCGCGGCCGGCGACGAATGGATATAGACGACTCCAGACGTCGCCTCCGCGAACTGACTAGACGCGTGCACCACTGACACCTCCGGCTCGACGAGGGACGTCTTCCCCAACGGCCCCTTCCGAGCTCGGCGTTGCCCGAGTTTACTGGAGTGCCCGGTGTTGCGTGTGTTACTTGATGCCTGTGTCGACCACTACGCGAACTCCGCGATTACGGCGTCGCTGAGGGGCGGCCACGCCGCTCGGGCCCAGTCCCCGAAATTCTCGTCCGCCAGCGCGAGACACGCCATGCCGATGTCCGGATCCACCCAGAGGAATGTGCCGGACTGCCCGAAGTGCCCGAAGGTCCGCGGCGAGTTCGCGCCACCGGTCCAGTGCGGCGATTTGTGGGCGCGGATTTCGAAACCCAATCCCCAGTCGTTGGGGCGCTGCGACCCGTAACCGGGAAGGACACCATTGCATCCCGGGAATTGCACTGTGCTTGCTTCGGAAACCAATTCGGCACTCACGACAGCAGGTTCCAGCAATTCCTCGGCGAATCGCAAGAGATCTGCGACCGAGGAGCGGCCGGCATGTCCGGCCGAACCGACCAGCGCCGAGGAGTTCATGCCCAGCGGCTCGAAGACGGCCTCGCGCAGGTACTGGTCGAACGGGATACCGGTCTGCGCCGCAACGAAATCCGCGAGCACCTCGAACCCGGCGCTGGAGTAGATCCGCTTCGCGCCGGGCCGGGCCAGCACCACGGTGGTGTCGAAGGCCAGGCCGGAGGTGTGGGCGAGCAGATGCCGCACCGTCGATCCGGGCGGCCCGGCGGGCTGGTCCAGCTCGATCGCGCCCTCCTCGACGGCCACTAAAACCCCGTATGCCACAAGGGGTTTGGTCACCGAGGCGAGCGGGAAGACGTGCGCGGTGTCACCCTCTGCGTCCACCACGCCTTTGCCGCGGACGACGACGCCCGCCGCCGCGTTCCGGACCGGCCACTGTCGAATCTGCTCCAGCGCTCGCACACATCGAGAGTACTGTGTCTGATTTTGCCCTCCGCTTCGCTCCGGGCGGGCTGTCCGCCGGTTACGAATGCGCCTGCGACGAGGCGGTTTCGGCAGGCATGGCATTGTTCAGGGCCGACCTCGGCCGCCCGTAGCCGAAGTACACCACCAGCCCGACCGCCGACCACAGTGTGAACGCCAGCCAGGTCACTCCTGGCAGGTGGATCAGCAGCCATACGCACATGGCCACGCCGATGACCGGCACCAGCGGCACCAGGGTCCGGAACGACCGCGGCAGCTCGGGTTTGGTGCGGCGCAGCACCAGCACGCCGATGTTCACCAGCCCGAAGGACACCAGCGTGCCGATATTGGTGGCGTTCACCAGTTCGCCCAGCGGCACCAGCGCCGACAGCACCGCCACCACGCCGCCCACGATGAGCGTGTTGACCGTCGGCACGCGCTTCTCCCCGACCCGCGACAGCACGGCGGGCATGAGCCCGTCACGGGACATGGAGACCAGGATGCGGGTCTGCCCGTAGAGCACGGTCAGCACCACCGAGGCGATGGCGATGACCGCGCCGCCCGCGAGGATGGTGGCGGGCCAGCCGCGCCCGGTGACCTGTTCCAGCACGGTGGCCAGCGACGCGCCCGAGCTGCTCACGGCGTCCACGCCGACCGCGCCGACGGCCGTCAGCGCCACCAGCACGTACACCAGCGTCACGATCCCGAGCGAAATGATGATGGCGCGCGGCAGATCTCGCTGCGGATTCTTGGCCTCCTCGCCGGCGGTGGAGGCGGCGTCGAAGCCGATGAAGGAGAAGAACACCATCGAGGCCGCCGCCCCGATGCCCGAGACGCCGGCCGGCGCGAAGGGGTGCAGATTCGAGGAGTGGAAGGCGGTGACCGCCACGGCCACGAAGAACACCAGGACCGCGATCTTGATCATGGTGGTGACGGTGGTGACCCGCGCGCTCTCCCGGATGCCGCCGAGCAGCACCACGGTGGCCAGCACCACCACGATGGCGGCGGGCAGGTTGATCACCCCGCCGTCGCCCGGCGGCTGCGCCAGCGCGTCCGGAATCCGCCAGCCGATGGTCGATCCCAGGAACTCGTTGAGGTATGCGCCCCAGCCGACAGCGACCGCCGCCACCGACACGCCGTACTCCAGCAGCAGGCACCACCCGCAGATCCAGGCGATGATCTCGCCCAGCGTCGCATAGGTGTACGAGTAGGCCGATCCGGACACCGGCACCGCGCCGGCCAGTTCCGCGTAGGACAGGGCCGAGAACAGCG
This sequence comes from Nocardia sp. NPDC004123, assembly GCF_053603795.1. Classification (NCBI taxonomy): domain Bacteria; kingdom Bacillati; phylum Actinomycetota; class Actinomycetes; order Mycobacteriales; family Nocardiaceae; genus Nocardia; species Nocardia sp. NPDC004123. The sequence continues at coordinate 119,385 of NZ_JBSGGG010000012.1, read as the reverse complement.
CGGCCAGTGCGGCGATGACGAAGGAGACGACGACGGCGGGCCCGGCCAGCGGTGCGGCCTCGCCCAGCACCACGAAGATGCCGGTGCCGAGGGTGGCGCCGACCGACAGTGCGATCAGCGAGATCAGGCCCATGCTGCGGCGCAGTGCGGTGTGTGCTCCATCGGAGGTGAGCTGTTCGACGGGCTTGGTCCGCAGCAATGATGCGGTAATCCGCTGGAGTCCGGGCATGTGCGGCCACGCTACCGGGTCGGACCGGCCGAAATGGCATCAGGGTCGCGCACCGGCCGGGGGATACGCACTGCTCACAGCTATGTACTGGCGTCGCGGTGGTCTTCACCCTCGTCACTGCGACCCCGCACAGACCGTATGCCCGGTTACGATCGGACCCATCATGAGTGAGCAGGTCACGATCCATGGCGAGGTGGACGCGGGTTTCGGCCCGGTCGCCGACGCGTTCCGCCGCAACTTCGACCGGCACGGGGAGATCGGTGCGGCGGTGGCGGTCTACGACGGGGATCGGCCCGTGGTGGATCTGTGGGCGGGGCATCGCGATCGCAAGCGCGGGGGGATGTGGGAGCGCGACACCATGGCCCCGGTGTGGTCCTCGACCAAGGGCATGACCGCGTTCGCGGTGGCGTCGGTGGTGTCGCGGGGACTGCTGGACTACGAGGATCCGGTGGCGCTGCACTGGCCGGAGTTCGCCGCGCACGGCAAGGAGTCCATCACCGTGCGGCAGCTGCTGGACCATCAGGCCGGGCTGGCGGCGCTGGATCGGCCGTTCCGGCTCGCGGATATGGCCGATCTGGATCGGATGGCGGTGGTGCTGGCCGAGCAGAAACCGTTGTGGCGGCCGGGAACCCGGCACGGCTATCACCCGATCACGGCCGGGCTGTATCAGGGCGAGCTGCTGCGGCGGGTCGATCCGGAGCATCGCACGCTGGGCCGTATCTTCGCCGAGGACATTGCCGGACCGTTGGGCGCGGAGTTCTATATCGGCCTGCCGGACGAGGTTTCGCTGGATCGGGTGGCCGCGCTCTCGGCGACCGCGGGCCTCGACATTCTGCGCTATGAGCGAGATCTGCCGGTGCGCATCGGCATTCAGCTCTACAGCAAGCGCGGCCTGTCCTTCCGCGCACTGAACAGCCCGCAGGTCGGTGCGCCCGCGCGGGCCGCCCGGCGCGAATTCCTCGCGGTGGAGAACCCGGCCGCCGGTGGTGTCGGCACCGCGCGGGCGCTGGCGCGGGTGTACGGCGCGGCGGCGGGGCAGACCGGTGAGCTGCCCATCGAGCCCAGCCTGCTGGACCGCCTGGGTTCCCCCGACACCGCCGACGACGTCCCGGCCGAGGACCTGGTGCTGCTCACCCCGAGCCGCTACCACCTGGGCTTCCGCCGGTCGCGCGGCAGTTTCCGGTTCGGCTCCGACCAGCGCGCCTACGGCACCACCGGCTACGGCGGCTCGTTCGGATTCGCCGATCCGGCAACGGGTCTGGGGTTCGGCTATGTGATGAACCGCCTGGGTATGGCGGTGCTCGACGATGTCCGTTCGCGCAATCTCCGTGAGGCCCTGCTCCGCTGTCGCTGACCGAAAGGAAGAGGTCCATGCCGCCGCAACCGTGGGTGATGCCCGACGAAGGACAGCCACATCGGCGGACCTGGATGGCCTTCGGGGCCGATGAGCGGGTGTGGACGCCCGAGCTGCTCCCCCGCATTCGCGAGGATGTGGCCCGGATCGCGCGCACCGTCGCGCGATTCGAGCCGGTGTCGATGCTGGTGCGGCCGGAGGAATTCGATCTGGCCCGTGCGCTGGCCGGGCCGGAGGTGGCGCTGGTGCCCGCGGAGATGGACGATCTGTGGCTGCGCGACAGCGGCCCGGTGTTCGTGGGCGGCGACGGGGCCATGGCAGCGGTCGATTTCAACTTCAATGCTTGGGGCGACAAGCAGGAGTATCAGGAGGATGCGCGGCTGGCCGGGCTGGTCGCCGAGCGCACCGGGGCGGAACTGCTGACGACCGGGCTGGTGCTGGAGGGCGGCGGCATCGAGGTCGACGGGGCGGGCACCGCCATCGTCACCGAGAGCTGTGTGCTCAACGACAATCGCAATCCCGGCTGGCAGCGCGAGGAGGTGGAGGCGGAACTGGCTCGGCTGCTGGGGATTTCGAAGGTCATCTGGCTGCCCGGCATCGCCGGTTACGACGTCACCGACGGGCACACCGATTTCTACGCGCGGTTCGCGGGCCCGGGCGTGGTGGTGGCCGGTCGCGAGGACGATGTGGACTGCTACGACTACGACGTCACCCGCCGCCATCTCGCCATCCTCCAGGACTCCGCCGATGCCCTGGGCCGCCCGCTGCAGGTGGAGGTGATTCCCGGCCCGGCGCGGGTGCGCGACGAGTTCGCCGACGACGAGTTCGCGGCCGGTTACATGAACTTCTACGTCTGCAACGGCGCGGTCCTGGCCCCCGAGTTCGGGGATCCGGAGGCCGACGCCTTCGCCGAAGCCGCACTGGCGCGGCTGTTCCCGGGCCGCCGGGTGGTGCAGATAGATATCGACGCGGTCGCCGCGGGCGGCGGCGGCATCCACTGCACGACCCAGCAGGAGCCGGCGTAGACCTCAGCCGTGTTCCACGTCGTGCACGTGGTGCACGAGGTCGTGCAGGAAGTACCGCGCCATGGAGTCGATGGTGAACGCGGAACCGTTGCTGCGCAGTGCGGCCCGGTCGAGTTCGGTGGACGGCACGGCTTCGAAGGCGCGGGCGGCGGTCTCGGCGGCGGCCGTGAGTTCGACTGCGACGGTGGCCGTTTCGGCGGTGGTGTAGTCCGCGGCGATGGCGGTGGCGTCCTGGTCCCAGTTGGCGAACATGGGAATGCCGTTGTCCCCCACGGTGACCGCGGTGTCGTAGGCGGGGATCACCGGGCCCGGGCGGGGCCCGCCGGTGCGGGCGATGTCGAGGCGGTGGGTGAAGATGAGGCACACGTCGCGGACATGGGCCGCGTACTCGAGCGGCGACCAGGTCGATTCATCGGGCCGTTGCCGGGCGTCGGGTCGCTCCAGGGCGGCGGCGAGGCGGGCGGCACTGGCGCGGGCCGACCCCGGCACCGCCGCGAAGGCGGTGGCGGCGGGGTCGAATCCGCACTCGGCGCAGGCGCGTTCGAGCACCCACGTCCAGTCCTTGGCATCGGGAACGATCGGCATGACGACCAACTTACGGTGCCGTCACTCCATCAGCTGGTGTGCCTTCTCGAACAGTTCGAGGGTGATGGCGTGCAGGAAGTCGCCGACCTGCTTGGGGGCCTTGCCCGCACAGGCCCGGGCGTGCGTGCCCTCGAGCACGATGCCGAGCTTGAAGCAGGCCAGCACGGTGTACCAGGTGACGTGGGTCAGGTCGCGGTCGGAGAACTTCGCGTAGTGGGCGATCATCTCCTCGGGTGTGGGCAGGCCGCCGACCGCGCCGAGGGAGCCGACCAGCGCCGCGCCGGTGGTGCCGGGGACCGGGCGGGTGGCGATCTGCCAGCCCAGGTCCAGTAGCGGGTCGCCGATGGTGGACATCTCCCAGTCGACCATGGCCACCACCTCGGGGCCGTCGTAGGAGAACATCATGTTGGCGAGGTGGCAGTCGCCGTGCAGGATGCCGGCTTTCGGCTGGGTGGGGCGGTTGCGGTCGAGCCAGTCGCCCACCTGGGCGACGCCGGGGATCTCCGGGCCGGGGTAGCCGTCGTTGACGCTGTAGGAGTCGAGTTCCTTGAGCCAGCGCGGCACCTGGCGTTCCAGGAAGCCCTCCGGCTTGCCGTAGTCGGCCAGGCCGAGCGCCTCGTGGTCGAGCGAGCCGAGGCGGGCGATGGCCTCGACCGCGGACAGGCCCATCTGCCGGCGCACCTCGGGGTCGGAGGCGTGCGGTTCGGGCAGCTCGTTCTGCGGGTTGAAGCCGACGATCGGTTCCATGAGGTAGAAGGACGCGCCGAGCACGGATTCGTCGGGGCAGGCGGCGATCACCTTGGGGGCGCGGATCTCGGTGTCGCCGAGGGCGCCGAGGATGCGGGATTCGCGCTGGATGACGGTATTGCTGGCGGACCGCAGATGCTTGGGCCCGCGGCGCAGCACGTACTCGCGGCCGCCGCGGCGGAAGCGGAGCATGATGTTCTGAGTGCCGCCGCCGAGCGGCTTCACCTCCTCGAACTCCCCGCCGGGCAGGCCCTGCTCTTCCATCCACTTTCCGACGATGGCGAAATCGACGACGTCACGATCCACTTCGACCGGCTGCGCAACAGACATGCCGCCTATTCTGCCGCAGGCCGGCAACAGAACTGAAGGCGTCCGCCCGCAGTAGTGGCGAGGACCTCGTTCACGCAGGTCGGGAAGCGATGCGGTGCGGGGGCAGGCGTAATGTGCGTGGTCAAATGCGCACCCTGTTGATCGACAACTACGACTCGTTCACCTACAACCTGTATCAGCTGATCAGCGAGGTGAACGGGGTCGAACCCGTGGTCGTGCGCAATGACGAGGCGGCCTCGATCGAGGAGCTCGGGCTCGGGGAGTTCGACAACATCGTCATCTCCCCCGGGCCCGGACGGCCCGATGTCCCGCGCGATTTCGGCATCTCGGCGGCCTTGATCGCCGGAGCCGAGCTGCCGGTGCTGGGAGTATGCCTGGGGCATCAGGGCATCGTGATCGCGGCGGGTGGGCAGGTGGTCGCCGCGCCGCAGGCCCGGCACGGGTACCCGGATCTGATCAGCCATGACGGGCGGGACCTGTTCGCCGGTGTGCCGCAGGGCTTCTCGGCGGTGCGGTATCACTCGCTGTGCGCGGCTCGACCATTGCCGGAGGACCTCGAGGTCACGGCGACCACGCCGGACGGGGTGATCATGGGCGTGCGGCATCGCACCCGGCCGCACTGGGGCGTGCAATTCCATCCCGAGTCGATCTCCAGCGAGCACGGGGAACTGTTGCTGCGCAATTTCGCCGAGTTGACCGCGGAATATCAACGGCGGCAGGGCATTTCCCAAGAGCCCACACGAACGATGACCGCGCGCCTCCGGATCGGAGTCGAGACCTCGAGACCGCCCGCCGTCGGCGCGCCCGTCCGCTATCGGGTCGAGCAGACGGTCGTGGAGCGGGCCGTCGATACCGAGGCGGCCTTCGACACGCTGTATGCCGGTTCCCCGCATGCCTTCTGGCTCGACAGCGAGCATGTGGAGCCGGGGCTGGATCGCTTCTCGTTCCTGGGTGACGCGTCCGGGCCGCTGGCGGAGGTGGTGCGGTATCGGGTCGGCGGCGGCCGGGTCGAGATCGAGTCGGCGGCCGGACCGCGCACGGTGCCGGGCGGGGTGCTGGATTATCTATCCGCGGAGCTACGCCGCCGCGAGATCGAATTCCCGGATGTGCCTTTCGATTTCGCCGGTGGCTATGTCGGCTATCTCGGCTACGAGATGAAGGCCGACTGCGGCGCCGAGGCCGTGCATCGCGCGGCCACGCCCGACGCCCAGTGGATCTTCGCGGACCGCTTGATCGTGGTCGACCACGAGGCGGGCCGCACCCATCTGCTGGCGCTGGCCGAGCCGGATGCCGCTGCCGCCGCACGGGATTGGCTGGCAGCCACCCGGGCCGTGGTGGAAACCCTTCCGAACTGGGAGAATCCGCCGGACCTCGAGCTGAGCGCCGACGAGGGCACGGTCGCGCCGTTTCTCACGCGCGGCCGGGACCGCTATCTCGCCGATGTGGCGGCCTGCCGGGAGCAGCTGCTCGCGGGCGAGTCGTACGAAATCTGCATCACCGACAGTGCTCATCCCCCGGGCGACGCCGACGGCCTCTCCGTGTATCGCACGCTGCGCCGGTGCAATCCGGCCCCTTACGCGGCATTCCTGCGCTTCGCCGGGCTGGAGGTGGCGTCTTCCTCGCCGGAGCGCTTCCTCAAGGTGGATCGCTCCCGCACGGTGGAGAGCAAGCCGATCAAGGGCACCGCCCCGCGCGGTGGCACCGCCGCCGAGGATGAAGAGCTGAGAGCCGAGCTGGCCCGCAGCCCCAAGACCCGCGCCGAGAACCTCATGATCGTGGATCTGCTCCGCAACGACCTGGGCCGGGTCTGCGACATCGGCTCGGTGCACGTCCCCAAGCTCATGGCCGTCGAGACCTACACGACCCTGCACCAGCTGGTCTCCACCGTGCGCGGCACCCTCCGCCCCGACCTGGACGTCATCGACTGTCTCCGAGCCTGTTTCCCCGGCGGTTCCATGACCGGCGCCCCCAAACTCCGCACCCTCGAAATCATCGACTCTCTCGAAACCGAGGCCCGCGGCATCTATTCCGGCGCCATCGGCTTCCTCGGCCTCGGCGGCACCGCCGACCTGAACATCGTCATCCGCACCGCCGTCCGCCACGACAATCGCTGGCGAGTCGGCGCGGGCGGCGCGGTCGTCCTCGACTCCGACCCGGCCGACGAGTACCACGAAATGGTCTGGAAGGCCGCCGCCGCGCTGCGCGCTCTCCCAGGATTGGGCGTCCCGCCCCGCGACCGCATTCCCTCGGCCAGGTAGATCCGGCGCGATGGCGTCCTGCGGTGTCACTTGCGGCGGGAGCGGCGGGACTTGCCTTCGGGCGGTTCGGGTTCCGGGTTCTCGCGGGTTCCGGTGAGACGGCCGAGCAGGGAGACGCCGGGGAGTTTGTCGAGACGGGTGAAGACCTCCTCGCCGAGGGCGGTGACCGCCTCGAGCCGGGTGAGGATCTTGTCGTAGGCGACGAAGGCGGGTTCGGCCAGGGCGAGGGTGCGATCGAGGCGGTCGATGGTGGAGTTGAGGCGCTCGACGGCGATGGTGAGGCTCTGGATCAGGTCGGGTAGCTGAGCGGCGAGCTGAATGGAGGCGGGCGGGAGGCGGACGGCGGTGTCGAAGGCGGTGGACGCGGTCACCTGGGCGGAATCCAGGGCCTGACCGGCCGCGCTCTGGGCGGCTTCGACCGCGGCCTGGGCAGCCGCCAGGATGTCCCCGGCGGTGGGGACGCGCGAGGTCGAGGGTTTGGCGGGCTGACGGTCGCTCCCCTTGGGGTTGGTCATACCTCTACTGTGCCGCACGGTTTTCAGATTTGCCGGGAGGGCCGGGCATGCGGTTTTGTCGGAGGATCGTGGCATAGTTCGACCACGATGAAACTGACCATGGGTGGCCATACGACGGTTCCGACATCGCTTCTGACGCTTGTGCTTTCGTGGCGGTCGGAACATGCGGTGCGGGCGCAGGCGGTGCTGGTGGCGGAGCACGGGCGGGCCCGGTCGGACCGGGATTTCGTCTGGTTCGACGCGCCCCGGCACGTCTCGCAGGCGGTGACGCTGGATCGGGAGCCCGCGCCGGGAACGGCGCGGCTGTCGGTCTCGCTCCCGCGCACCGAGCCGGAGGTGGCGGGGATCGTGGTCATCGGTTCGGTGCCAGGCGGTTTCGCCGATGTCGCGGGCCTGCGGCTGACCGTGTTCGACCACGACCATCCGGTCGCTTGGTACGACATCGACACGCCGGACCCGGCACCGGCCCTGGTGCTGGGTGAGTTCACGCGCGCCGAGGAGGGCTGGGAGTTCCGGGCGCTGGCCGACGCCGGGGTCAGCCTGGCCGGACTGGTGCGCGAGTTCGGGGTGCGGATCGATCCCGCGCACGGCCTCGCGCCCGAGCCGCGCCGCACGCCGCCGCCCCCGGATCCCGAACGGGCGGAATGGCATCCGGATCCCCGCGATCCGGCCCGCCTGCGCTGGTGGGACGGCACGACCTGGACGGCATCGGCCCGCCCTGCCCCGCCTCAGGATGCCCGCCACTGCCCGCGCTGCGGTACGCCGCGCCGCCGCCTGTTCGGCGCGGCGCTGTTCGGCACCACGCCGCTGTGCCGCGAATGCGCCACCGAGACAGCCGAATACCTGCGCACCTGGCGGCCCCGCGCCGAGCGCACCCTGCGTGGCCTCTCCCCGCACGACGACTGGGAGACGCTCTGGGCCGCGCTGCGCTTCCAGCGCGTCGACCGCGCCGCCGCCCTGGATCTGCTGCGCCCGCTCGCCCTCGATCAGCTGGAACGCCTGGCCGCCTTCACCTTCGCCGACGGCGTGGTGGACGAGTCCGACGTGGACGACTTCGAGGACACCGTCGCGGAGCTGTCCCTGTCGGGCCCGGTCATCGAGGACCTGCGCCGCCGCCTGCACCGCGGCCGCCTGCTCACCCGACTGCGGTCGGGCGAGCTGCCGCAGCAGTCCGCCACGGGCCTGCACCTGGATCCCGACGAACGGGTCCACCTGAACCTCCCCGCCGTGCACATCCGGCAGCTGGCCCGCGGCCCCAAGCGCACCGAGGGCCGTCTGATCGTCAGCAACCGTAAGCTGCGCTTCACCGGCGCGGACACCGGCACCGAAATGCCCTGGGCCCGTGTGGTTTCGGTGACCGCCGCCGATGGCCTGGTCGAGGTGTCGGCCACCTCCTCGCGCGGCGGCGCGATCCTCGAGGTCGCCGATCCGGACTTCGTGGCCGCCGCCATGGAGGGCGCGCTGCGCATCGCCAAGCGCCTGGCCCTCACCCCGGGCCGCCGCGACACCCGTTCCATCCCACCGGATGTCAAGGCCGTGGTCTGGCAGCGCGACGGCGGCAAATGCGTCGAATGCGGCGACAGCCGCTACCTGGAGTTCGACCACATCATCCCGATCAGCCGCGGCGGGGCCACCAGCCCCGCCAACCTGCAGATCCTCTGCCGCGCGTGCAACCGCACCAAGGGCGCGCACATCTGACCGGAGCCGTCAGTCGAACCGCCCGGATTCCGGCCCGCGACAGACTCGTTCGACCTCGGTGACGTGGGCCCACCCGGCCACGCAGCCGGCCGCGTCGACACGCGGCGCAGGGTCGAATGTGGGCAATCCGACGGCGTGCGATGAATCATGTTGAGCGGCACGCGGTGTGGATCTAGCGTCCGAGGAAGGCTGGTCGAGGAAGGGGATCCGACATGCAGGTGGCGGTTGTGGGCGGTACCGGGACGCTGGGTGCGCCGGTGGTGCGGGATCTGGTGACGCGCGGGCATACGGTGCGGGTGCTGAGCCGGTCCGCGCCCGCCGACCCGGTGCCGGGGACCACGCATCACGCGGTGGATCTGGTCACCGGTGCGGGGATGGACGCGGCACTGGAAGGTGTGTACGCGGTGGTGGACGCGGCCTCCCATCGCGGACTGCGCAGCGCACGGGTGATGGTCGACGGTGTACGCACCCTGCTGGCCGCCGAGCAGCGCGCCCGGGTCGGCCACCATGTGGAGATCTCGATCGTCGGCTGCGAGCGGGTGCCGTTCAGCTACTACCGCACCAAAGTCGCGCAGGAGCGGGTGGTCACCCAGGGCCCGGTGCCGTGGACCCTGTTGCGCGCCACGCAGTTCCACGAGCTCATCGACGAAATGGTCGGCGCGGCCGCGAAGTTTCGCATCGCGCCGCGCACCGGCATGCGGTTCCAACCGGTGGACGTGGTCGCGGTGGCGGGCCGCCTGGCCGACGCGGTCGAGGCGGGCCCGTCCGGCCGGGTCCGCGATCTGGGCGGTCCGGTCGTGCAGACCCTCGGCGAGCTGGCCGAACTTCGGGGTCACGCGCTGGGGCAGGCGCTGCTGCCGCTGCCGGTGCCGCCGGTCGGCCGGATCGTGCGGCGGGTGCGCGACGCTGCGCTGTGTCTCGACACCGATGGCGAGACCGTGTCATACGACTACGCCGAGTGGCTGCGGCGGCAATACGGACAGCGGTGAGCTGACCTGTTCCGATCGCCGCGGGAGCGGTGATCGGCGCACCCGGCGCCGCGCTCTACCGGAGCGGTACCCGTGGATCAGCGCTTCACGCGCAGCACGGTCGGTTCGGCACAGAACTGGCCGGTCGCCTGGTCCAGACTGAGGCCCGTGCGGTTCAGCCCGCCGCTGTCGATCACCGTGCACTCGCTGCCGCCGACGCGCCCGGTCCCGTCGTCGAGGAGCCGGACCTCGGCGGTGACCAGGGGTTGGAGTTTCTCGGCGTCGAAGGTCCAGAATTCGATGTTCCAGAGTTCGTAGCTGTCGCGCGCGGTGACCACGGTGTAGCCGGCCGTGGAGGTGTCGATGCCGATGCCCGCGAGTTCGCCCGCGCGCTGGAGCTGCCCGTCGCCGGCCGCGTGGTAGATGACGTAGCGAGTGTTGGCGCTGGCCAGCATGATCGGGATGATCAGCTCGTCGCGGCCGTCGTTGTCGAGGTCGCGCAGTCGTGGCTCGGTGGTGCCGACGGCCTGTTCGGTGAGGGTCTGCAGCGGTGCGCCGACGGGGTCCAGCACCGTGATGGCGACCGACCCCTGCTGTCCCGTACCGCGGTGCCGCACTTCGAAGGTCAGCCCGGCGGCGTCGTGGGATTGCAGGTAGCAGTCGGGAGGCGTGGCGGCCGAGGCGATATCGCCGCAGGGCGGGAGGGCGGAGACGGGGGTGACCGGACCGGGGACGACGTGATCGCTGGTGTGCGGGGAGAGGTTGCCGGCCATGGGTGCGGTGGCGGGGTGTTGTGCGCACGCGGCCAGCGTGAGCGTGGCGGCAGCCAGCACCGCGGCCACGAGATTCCTCCCCATGGAAGCGAGGATAGCGACGAATGCGCAGCAATCGGACCGAGCGAGGCCGACCCCACATATATCCGACATCATGTGCACAACTGCGCACATATAGGCTTATAGTAACTGTGTGCTCGACGTGCTCCGCGATCCCCGGTTCCGCAAGCTGTTCACCGCCCAGGTGGTTGCCCTGATCGGAACCGGACTGCTCACCGTGGCCCTGGGCCTGCTCGCCTACGAGGTGGCCGGGGGCCAGGCGGGCGCGGTGCTGGGCACCGCGCTGGCCATCAAGATGGTGGCGTATGTGGCTGTCGCGCCGGTGATCTCGGCGCTCACCCTGCGGCTGCCCCGGAAGCTGGTCCTGGTGTCGGCGGACGCGGTGCGCGCGGGAATCGCGCTCATGCTGCCGTTCGTCACGCACACCTGGCAGATCTATGTGCTGATCGCGCTGCTGCAGTCGGCCTCGGCCACCTTCACGCCGGCGTTCCAGTCGCTGATCCCCTCGATCCTGGTCGACGAGGAGCACTACACCCGCGGGCTGTCGCTCTCGCGGCTGGCCTACGACATGGAGTCGCTGCTGAGCCCGGTGCTGGCGGCCGCGCTGCTGACGGTCATCAGCTATCACTCGCTGTTCGTGGGCACCGCGGCCGGTTTCGTGGCCTCGGCGCTGCTGGTGGTGACCACCCGGCTGCCCCGGCTCGCCGCGCCCGAGCGGTCCGACCCGCTGCTGCGGCGCATCACCGCGGGCGCCCGGATCATGATGAACCGGCCGGTGCTGCGCGGGCTGCTGGCCATGAACATGGTGGTGGCCGCGGCCACCGCGCTGGTGATCGTGAATACCGTTGTGTACGTGCGGGATCAGCTGGGCGGCTCCAATACCGCGGTGGCACTGGCGCTGGGCTGCTTCGGATTCGGCTCCATGGCGGTGGCGCTGTCGACCCCGCGTTTGCTGGCGCGGGTGCCGGACCGCAGTTTCATGATGACCGGCTGCGTACTGCTGCCACTGGGCCTGATCGCGGCGTCGCTGCCGACCCTGCTCCCCCGCGGGGCCGGTGCGCTCGTGCTGTCGGTGACCTGGGTGCTGCTGGGCGCGGGCACCTCGATGATCAACACCCCGTCCGCCCGCCTGCTGCGCGCCCAGTCCGAACCCGACACCCGCACAGCCGTTTTCACCGCGCAGTTCTCCCTCTCGCACGCGTGCTTCCTGGTGACCTACCCGGTCGCGGGCAAGCTGGGCGCGCTGGCGGGCCTGCCGACCACGGCGATCGTGCTGGCCGCCGTCGCTACACTGGCAGCTACGACGGCGGCCCGCGCCTGGCCCGCACACGTGCCGACGGGCCCCGAGGCGGTGACGGCGGCGGCAGGAAGGTGAACTGGTGAGCGAGGAGACCGAACCGGCACCTGCCGCACCCAGCCTCATCCACCCGGTCCGTCCGGATCAGCCCCACCTGGACGTGGCCACCGCCACCTTCCGCATGCTGTCGGATCCGACCCGCCTGCACATCCTCTGGATCCTCGCCTCCGACGAGGCCGATGTCACCGCCCTCACCGAAGCCTGTGGCGCCTCCCGCACCGCGGTCAGCCAGCATCTGGCCAAACTCCGCTTCAGCGGCCTGGTCGACACCCGCCGCGAGGGCCGCCGCATCATCTATCGCATCCGCGACGGCCACCTGGCCCGCCTGGTCCGCGAGGGCCTGAACCACGCCGATCACATTGTGACCGGCGAACCATCGCACGAATAGCGAGTATTTCCCGGGACTCGGCTCCTGGTCAGTGGGACGTGGTATCGCCGAGTGCCCGCATGCGCCGTGACGATATGCCTATTCGAAATATCTCGAGACGAATAGTGAGAGGTCGCGCATGCATCCCGAGCAGGGCAGCCCATTCGATGTGATCATCATCGGTGCCGGATTCGCCGGACTCTACGGCGTCCACCAGGCGGCGAAGGCCGGATTGAACGTGCTCGGCCTGGAGGCGGGCGAGGGTGTCGGCGGCACCTGGTTCTGGAACCGCTACCCGGGTGCGCGCTGCGACGTGGAGAGCGTCGACTACTCCTACTCGTTCGACGAGGACCTGCAGCAGGGCTGGACCTGGACCGAGCGTTTCGCCGCCCAGCCGGAGATCCTCGCCTACATCAACCATGTGGCGGACCGCTTCGAGCTGAAGCAGCGCTACCGGTTCGGTCAGCGCGTCGTCGGCGCCCGCTTCGACGACGAGGCGGCCGTCTGGACGCTGCGCACCGAGGCCGGCGACGAATTCCGCTCGCAGTTCGTGGTTTTCGCCACCGGCTGCCTGTCCGCGCCGATCAAGCCGAACATCCCCGGCATCGAAACCTTCGCGGGCGAGGAGCTTTTCACCGCGCAGTGGCCGGAGCAGGGCGTGTCCTTCGAGGGCAAGCGGGTCGGCGTCATCGGCACCGGCTCCTCCGGCATCCAGGTCGCGCCGATCATCGCGCGGGAGGCCGAGGCACTCACCGTCTTCCAGCGTTCGGCCAACTTCAGCGTTCCGGTGCCCAACCGGCCGTGGACCGACGAGGAGCAGGGCGAGATCCGCGCCACCTACCAGCAGCGGCGCGAGAACTCCTACTACGCACCGGCCGCCACCCCGCACCGCTCGCTGGAGACCAAGGCCCTGGACCTGACCGCCGAGGAGCGCGAGCAGGCCATGCAGGACCGCTGGGACGGCGGCGGCGTGCTGTTCAACAAGGTCTTCCCCGACCAGAACAGCGATCTGGCCGCCAACGAGCTGGTGCGCGAGTTCGCGGTCGCCAAGATCCGCGCCAAGGTGGACGACCAGGCGGTGGCCGACGACCTCATCCCCTACGACCACCCGATCGGCACCAAGCGCATCTGCACCGACTCCGGCTACTACGAGATGTTCAACCGGCCGAACGTGTCGCTGGTGAACCTGCGCCGCGAGGCCATCGAGGAGGTCACCCCGACCGGCATCCGGACCGCCGACAAGTTCATCGAACTCGACGCGCTGGTCTACGCAACGGGTTTCGACGCCATGACCGGCGCGCTGCTGCGCATCGACATGCACGGCGCGCGGGATGCCCGCCTCGGTGAGCTGTGGGCCGACGGGCCGGTCACCTACCTGGGCTTCGGCATCCCCGGCTTCCCGAACATGTTCAGCATCAACAGTGTCGGCACCCCGTCGGTGATGGCGAACATGGTGCTGCACTCCGAGCAGCAGCTGGACTGGGTGCTGGCGCTGGTGGAGCACTGCCGCGCCAACGGGATCCGCAAGGCCGAGGCCAGCGCGGAGGCGGCGGTCAAGTGGACCGATCACCTGCTCGAGGTCGCCGAGGGCACGCTGTTCGTGAAGGCCAACTCCTGGTACATGGGCGCGAACATCGAGGGCAAGAAGCGCGTATTCATGCCCTACATCGGCGGTTTCGGCAACTACCGCCGCTACTGCGACGACGAGCGCGACAACGGGTATCCGAACTTCGAGCTCACCGCGTAGTCGGCCCGGACCCGGCGAAACCGGCTCGCTTCCTCTCGGCGGCGGGCCGGTTTCGTCGTCCGTGGTCAGGCGGGCAGGCCCAGACCAGCAGCCAGGACGGGCCACGACCGCTTCATCGCGTCCTCCCAATAACCCCACGAGTGGGTGCCGGTCGGCGTGAAGTCGTAGGTGGCCGCGATGCCGAGGCCGTCGAGCTTGGCCTTCAGATTGTGGCTGCAGAAGTCGGTGGCGGCCTCGATCCCGCCACCGATGGTCAACTGCTGGAGCCAGCCGTCCGTGCCCGGCAGGGTGTGCGGGCCGCCGGGGGCGTCCCACCGGCCCGGCAGCCCGGAACCACTGGAGATGAACAGATTCAGGCCGCGCAGCTGGTCGGCGTGCACATAGGGATCGTTGACGGCCCACTCGGGATCGCCGTCGGGGCCATACATGTTCGCGCTGTCCCCGCCGCCCTTGGTGACCACGTCATCGGCGAAGTGATATCCGATGGGGTCACTGATCTGGGCGCAGCCGCTGTAGACCGCAACCGACCGATACAACCCGGGCGCGGCGATGGGCAGCTGCAACGCCGAGGTGCCCGCCATCGACAGACCCGCGATCGCGTTGCGCCCGTTGGCATTCAGCGCCTCGTCGATGAGCGGTGGCAGTTCCTCGGTCAGGAAGGTCTTCCACTTGTTCACGCCCAGAACGGGATCCGGGGCGCGCCAATCGGTGTAGTAGGTGAAATCCCCGCCGATCGGCTGCACCACATCGACGTTCTTCTCGGCCAGGAAGTCCAGCACATCGGTCTGCGTCTGCCAGGTCACGGCGTCGGCGGCGCCCGCGCCACCGAGCAGGTACAGCACCGGGGCGGGCTCGGAGGTGCCGGCCGGCCGGTGTACATCAACCTGAATGCTCTTGTCCATGGCGGCCGAATAGACCTGCAGCGTCACGAGACGGGTGCCGGTGGTCGTGCTGGAGACGATGCGTGAGCCGTCGGCGGAAGTGCCGGTGTAGGTCACCGGGGTGTCCGGTTGGGCGGAGGCCGTGCCCGCGGCCATCGACACCAGAATGGTTGCGATCAAGGCCGATACCGCGCTGCCCAGGGTAATTGTGGAACGCACGCTGACTCCTCCGGCAGGTTCCCGGTTGTCACGAGTCAGCACTTCAGCGTGCCGAGCGGCTTCGGAAAATGCTGGCCCGGAACTGAACTGACTCCGAGAGTACGTTTCCGGCCGTAGGGTCAGGGCGCGATTCCCACCCTCGTTACCACACGTGTACACAAGACGAAACCGGCTCGCTTCCCCTGAAGGCGTGCCGGTTTCGTCGATGTACCGGTCAGGCCGGCAGGCCCAGACCGGTCGCCAGGACGGGCCACGACTTCTTCAGCGCGTCCTGCCAGTACCCCCACGAGTGGGTGCCGGTGGGCGTCAAGTCGTAGGTGGCCGGAATACCGAGGCCGTCGAGCTTGGCCTTCAGGTTGTGGGTGCAGTAGTTGGTGGCGGCCTCGAGCGTGCCGCCCAGGGCCACCTGGTTCGCCCAGCCGCCCGCGCCGGGCAGGGTGTGCGTGCCGCCGAGGGTGTCCCACGGGCCCGGCAGGCCGGAACCGCTGGAAATGAACAGGTTCAGGCCGCGCAGCTGGTCGGCGTGCACGTAGGGATCGTTGGCGGCCCACATGGGATCGGAGTGCGGGCCGTACATGTTCGCGCTGTCGCCGCCGCCCGCGGCGACCACGGTATTGACCATGCTGTAGCCGAGCAGATCGCTGATCTGGGCGCAGCCGCTGTAGGCGGCCACCGACTGGTAGAGGCCGGGCGCGGCGATGGGCAGCTGCAGCACCGAGGTGCCCGCCATGGACAGACCGGCAATGGCATTGCGGCCGTTGGTGTTCAGCGCCTGGTCGATGAGCGGCGGCAGTTCCTCGGTGAGGAAGGTCTTCCACTTGTTCACGCCCAGGGTGGGATCCGGCTCGCGCCAGTCGGTGTAGTAACTGAAGCCGCCGCCGATCGGCTGCACCACGTTGACGTTCTTGTCGGACAGGAAGTTCAGGACGTCGGTCTGCTTCTGCCAGGTCGCGGAGTCGGTACCGCCGCCCGCGCCGTTGAGCAGGTACAGCACCGGGGTGGGCGCCGAGGTATCGGCGGCGCGCTGCACATCGACCTCGATGTTCTTGTCCATGGCCGCCGAATAGACCTGCAGGTTCAGGGTGCGTGCGTCGGTGGCCTTGCTGGAGGCGATGCGAGAGCCGTTGGCGGAGGTGCCCGCGAAGTTCAGCGAGGTCCCCGGGTCGGCGGAGGCGGCGCCCGCGGCCACCGGTAGCAGAACGGTTGCGGTCAAGGCCAATACCGCGCTGCCCCAGGTCTTCGTTGAACGCACGCTTTCTCCTTCGGCAGTTTTTCTCTGGCGTGACGAGTCGTTTGTCCAGGTGTCACGAATCAGGCCCCCACGTTGCCCACGGCCTCTTAGCAATTGCTGACTCGAAGCTGAGCTGCGGCTGAGAGGGTGGTGAGCCCCCGGTCGGAGCCGGAAATCGGCTCGGGTGACTTCACTCACAGCCGCCGCTGACCGGGATCCACGCCACTGACGGGCGGCGGTCAGCGCACTGTCGGCGGGCTGTCAGCGCGGGTCGGCATCGTCATGGACACACACGAACAGCCATCACCGAAAGGCACCGCAATGTCCGAGAACGCGCACACCGATTCCGCCCTGACCGAGTTCGTCGCGGCCACCGCCGCCGAGTACGGGATGCCCGGCATGGCCGTCGGCATTTGGGTCGACGGGCGGCAGATCCACGCCAATGTCGGCGTGACCAGCACCGAGAACCCGGTGCCGATCACCGAGCACACGATCTTCGCGATCGGCTCGACCAGCAAGACCTTCACCGCCACCGCTCTGATGCAGCTGGTCGCGGCGGGCCGGGTGGATCTGGACGCGCCGGTGCGCACCTATGTGCCGGAGCTGGTGCTGATCGACGAGGAGTCCGCGGCGACGATCACCGTGCGGCAGCTGCTCAACCACACCGCCGGGCTTGAGTGGAACATCATCAACGACACCGGCGACGGTGCGGACGGGCTGGCCGCTTTCGTGGCCACGCTGGCCGAGCTGCCGCTGATCGGCGCGCCCGGCGAGCGGGCGTCCTACAGCCAGGCGGGGTTCAACCTGCTGGGCCGCGTCATCGAGAAGGTGACCGGGGAGTCGTTCGAAAAGGTCGTCGCCGACGCGGTTCTGGAGCCGGTGGGGCTGGCCGAGAGCTTCTACTTCGAGGGCGATGTCATGACCCGCCGCTTCGCCGCCGGGCACGAGCGGCAAGAGCACGGTGAGCTCGAGGTGTCGCGGGCCTGGAAGGGCAGCCGCGCCAACAACCCCGGCGGCGGGCTCGGCTCCACGGTGTCGGATCTGTTGCGCTGGGGCCGATTCCACCTCGGTGACGGCCGCACCGAGAGCGGCGCGCCGGTGCTGCCGGCCGAGCTGATGCACCGGATGCAGCAGCCGACCGTCGAGCTGCGGGCCAGCACCCTCGCCGACGCGTTCGGCCTGTGCTGGATGCTGCGCGATGTGGACGGGGTCCGCACGGTCGGCCACGACGGTTCCGGCTTCGGCCAGTTCGCCAATTTCCAGCTGGTGCCCGAGCGCGATTTCGCGGTGGTCGTGCTCTCCAACGCCAGCCCGGACGGCATCCCCGCCAACCAGGCCATCATCCGCTGGGCCCTGGAGCACTATCTCGGCGTCGTCGACAAGGATCCCGAGCCGGCCCCCTTCGACGCCGCGCGCGCCCCGGAACTGTTCGGGGTCTACGACATCGACGCCATGACCATGACCTGCTACGCCGACGGCGACCAGCTCTACCTCGACTGCAGGGTCAAGCCCGAAATCCGCGCCGCCGCCGACGCCGAAATCCCCCAGGACCACCCGCCCTTCCCCTTCGGCCTCCTTCCCGGCAGCGACGAATACGTCATCACCGACGGCTCTTTCAGGGGCCAGCGCGGCTACTTCACCCGAGACACCAACGGCGACATCACCGCCATCGACCTCGCGGGCCGGGTCTTCACCCGAGTCTCTTGACCGAACCGCTGAACGCGGCGTCAGCCACCGTGTCAGGTCGCCATCAGGGCGCTGTCAGCCGCGCCGGACAAAGTAGGCGCATCGAACAGAACGGGCCCGCACCCGACACCGGATCCGGGCCACTGCCACAACAGATTTCGAAGGAGCACACCATGTCTGCCGCACTCACCCTGACCGACCAGGACAAGGCCACCATCCGCTCTGCCGCCTACGGTGCCGTCTCCCTGCTCGCCGCCGCCTCCGACAAGCCCCACAAGGCCGCCACCGCCGGTTCCCTCGCGCTGTCGTCGGCCACCGGTCAGATCGGACACGTACTCAACGCGAAGTCCAAGGACATTCACCTGTCCGGCAAGACCGTCGCCGACCTCGCCGACCAGGTTCTCCCGGCCCTGTCCGCCGCGACAGCCCTGCTCGAGCGGCAGGATCCCGCCGAGGCCGACAACTTCCGCACCACCGTGCTGGTCGCCATCGAGGCGGCCGCCCAGGCGAACCGCAACGGTCAGCCCGGCCCCGTGGTCGACGACATGACTCGCAAGGTGACCGCGGCCCTGCACGCGGCGTGAAAGGCCGGAGCCCACATACTCCAGCTGTCGAGTGCAACCCTGAGATCCCCTCGGCTCGTTGCCCTTCGGCGCATACCGCGCTGACCGCTTCGGTCAGCGCGGTATGCGCCGTTCCGGTCGGGTCAGTGCGTCTTCTCGTCGAGTTCGGCGATCTCGTCGGTGGCTTCCCGGAAGGCCTCGGCCGCTCGAGCGAAGTAATCGAAGAGCAGCTCACGCTGCTCGGGGGTGTAGCTCGCGATGATGTCACCGATCGCGCGCCGGGCGGGAGCCAGCACCGCGTCCAGGTCGGCGGGCTTGCCGACGGGTTCGACGATGACCTTGCGTCGGTCGCCGGGGTCCGCGGCCCGGCGTACATAGCCTGCCCGCTCGAGGCGATCGATGAGCCTGGTGGTGGGACCCGTGGTGAGGCCGGTGCGAGCACCGAGTTGCCCCGGTGTCATCGCCCCGCTCAACTCCAGGATGTTCAGCGCATACAGATCGGTGGCGCCGAGACCACAGGCCTTGGCGCCGGCCTGGGCATGCAGCACAACCGAACTCTGGTATCGGCGGAAGACCTGGCCGTGTTCGTTTCCGGCCCGAGACGTTGACAAGTGCGACACCTCTCTCGTAATCTCTTCCTCGGAGAAGATAACGCGTAGAAGAAGAGAAATCTTTTAAGCAGAGACTAGCACGAGGGAAGACGAGGCAGGCCCTGCCGGCCGACTCTCGATAACCCCCATGCACGGAAGGAATCACCATGAACACCACCGCCGACACCACCGCCATCACCGCACTGATCGAGCGCAGCCAGGATGCCTGGAACCGCGGTGACGGCTCCGCCTACGGCGCGTGCTTCACCACCGATGCCACCGATGTCACCTACGTCGGCACCGTCTACCACGGTGGTGAGGAAATCGGCCGCGCTCACCAGGCCCTGTTCGACAGCTACCTGAAGGGCACCCGGCTCATGGTCGAGATCGTCGAGATCCGCCACTACGGCGCCGACGCTGCTGTCGTCGTGACGCGCGGAGAGTCCGCGAAGGGAGACCCCCGCAAGCTGGGCAAGCTGGCTACCTACACCGTCGTGCGCGACACCGACGGTCAGTGGCGGATCGCGGCCGTGCAGAAGACCCAGCACAAGCCCCTGATGGAGGCCGTCTCCTTCAAGTTTCAGCCCGCCACCCGCCCGGCCGCCCGCTGATGGCCACCCAGCGGTAATCCGTTGAGCAGGCTCAAATCTGGGCGGGGCGGGCGCCGCGGCGGCGTGGCCGCATCTGATGCAGGCGATACCAGGCCAGCGCGAGGAAGATCGCCGCCAGGCCGGCGACGACTCCCATATCGAGCAGCCACGTACCGATGGTGTGTTTCCACAGCGGGTCGGGCCCGCCATTGTGCGGCGAGAGGGTGTCGAGGTCGATGCTGGCCGCTGCAGCGCCGTAGCCCCAACGGGAGGGCGACAGGTAGGACAGCTGTTGCAGAACGGGAGTGCCGGGAAGCCGCACCAGCCCGCCGGTGAGCACCAGTTGTGCCATCGACAGCACGATCAGCAGCGGCAGTGTCTTTTCCGAGGTGTCCACCGCGGCCGACACCAGCAAGCCCAACGTCAGCGACGCGATGCCCAGCATCGCCATCGCCATGATCAACTCCAGCTGGACCGAGGTGAATATCCCCGTCGGCGGGAAGGTCTCACCGATGGTGCCGATCAGGAACAGCACCGCCGTCTGAAGGACGGTGATCACGCCCAAGACCAGCAGTTTCGACATCAAATAGACCCCGGCCGACAGTCCTGCCGCGCGTTCTCTGCGATAGATCGTCTGTTCCTTGACGATCTCGCGAATCGCGTTGCCGGTGCCGACGAAGCAGGCACCGAATATCAAGATCATGAGCTTGGTCGAGGCATCGGTGTTGGTTCCCGGCGCCCCGGTGAAACCGGCGCCCGACGGCACCGCGGCGATCAGGCCGCCCAGCAGCAGCGGCAACGCGCCGAGCAACGCCAGGTAACTGCGGTCCGAGGCGATCACCGCCAGATACCGCCGGCACAGTGTGCTGAGCTGGCTGAGCTTGGACTGCGGCGCGGGCGGCGGCGCCGGTGTGTGTACCTCCGCCGGTCCGGTGACGTCGGTCTGCTCGACAGCGACGTAGTTCTCGAAGCGCGGGGACTTCCGGAACTCACCGGCCCAGTCGCGGTCCTCCTCCCGGTCGAATGCCTGGAACACCTCGGCCCAGGTGCGCTGCCCGAACTCCTGCAAGCCCTCTGCGGGCGGCCCGTAGTAAGCAAGCTTGCCGCCGGGCACCAGCACCAGCAGGCGGTCACAGGAATCGAGATTCGCCACGCTGTGGGTGACGACGATGACGGTCCGCCCGTCGTGGGCGAGTTCGGACAGCATTTCCATGACCGTCTTGTCCAGGCCGGGATCCAGGCCGGAGGTCGGTTCGTCGAGGAACAACAGCGACGGTTTGGTCAGCAGTTCCAATGCGACACTCACCCGTTTGCGTTGCCCGCCGGAGAGCCGATCGATGCGGGTGTCGGCATGCCGCGACAGGCCGAGTTCGTCGAGGACTTCGTCGACTCGCTGCTCGCGCTCCTCGCTCTGTGTGTCACCGGGGAAGCGCAGCTCGGCCGCGTAGAGCAGGGCGCGGCGCGTGGCGAGCTCTTTGTGCAGGATGTCCTCCTGCGGAACCAACCCGATCCGGTGTCTCAGCTCGTCGTAATCGGTGTACAGGTCGCGTCCGTCGTAGCGGACGGTCCCCTCGGTCGCAGGCCGCAGCCCGGTGACCGCGCCCAACAGCGTCGACTTGCCCGCTCCGCTGGGTCCGATGACCCCGACGAGTGAGCGCTGCGCGATGGGGAAGGTCACGTCGTCGAGCAGCACTTTGCCTTCCGGTGTCCGCACGATGAGGTTCTGGACACAGACCGAGATGTCACCGGTGTCGACAGACTCGCGCAGTTCGTTGCCGACGAGCCGGTAGGTGGTGTGCCCCATGCCGATCAGGTCGGATTCGGACAGATCCGCAGTCTCGATCCGGTGGCCGTTGACGTAGGTGCCGTTGTGGCTGTCAAGGTCGACGACTCGATATTTGCCTTCGGCGATCACCTGTAGTTCGGCGTGATGGCGAGAGACCATGAGGTCGGGCACGACGATGTCGTTGTCGGCGGCGCGCCCGATCCGGAGCGTGCCCGAGACGATTCGTACCACCGCGGTGGGCTGGGCGGCCGGAGGCGACGACCGCGACACTCGCCGGGGCAGGCCCGGCTCGAACTTGGTGACCGTTGTTTCATCGTCGAGGTCATAGCCAGGATTCGGGACGACCATCGTGTCCCCACCGAAATCGTCATCTGGCTCGGGCTCGGGCTCGGCTGACGCTTCCAGCGAGCAGGACAGCCGCGCACCGTCTTTGGCATGCCCCAGCTTGAAGGTCTCCTCGTGGTCGATCAGCATCCGCTCGACGCGCTGACCGTCGAAGAAGGTGCCGTTCAGGCTGTGCGCGTCCTCGATTTCCCAGCCGTGCGATCCCTTCTCCAGCACGGCATGCAAGGCCGAAACACGCGGATCGGTGACAACAATGTCGGCGGTCGGATCACGGCCGATGTTGTATGCACCCCCGGCGCGTAGCCGATAGACGTGTTCTCGCGTCTGCACCACGAGAACGGGCGACTCGGGGAATTCCGTGGAGGACCGCTCATCCGCCATAACGGAATTATACGACCGGACCGAACTGTCGCGGCGAATGCCGATGGGATTCGAAATACTAATCCGACAGAACCTGACGCAAGATCGAAGCCGAATATTTCTCATTTTGTTTCATGTACCGAATTTTGTGACCCCGAATATGCGGGTTCACCGGCGCTTTTCGGCGCTCACATAGTGCGCCTGCTGCATGAGATCGAGCAATTCGGCGGGCATGTCGGTGATCGGGTGGCCGTAGCCGGCGGCGAGGTCGACAGGGGCGGTGCTCTGGACCGACCAGCCGTGCCGTGCCAGCCAGTCGCCGGGAACAGCGCGGGCGTCGTCGTACCAGAGGTCGCTCACGTCCAGGTTCCCGAAGGGGTTGCTGCCGAAGAACTTCTCCTCCGTGTCTTCGAAGCGTTGCGGGTCCAAGCCGCGGCCGAAGTCGTCGGTGGCCACGCTGCTGCCGGGCGCGGACAGGGCGTCGATGCGTTCGAACAAGGCGTCGTGTGCCGAACCCGGCAGGAACGGCAACAGCCCCTCGGCCGACCATGCCGTCGGCCGCTCCGGATCGAATCCCGCGGCGGTGAGCGCAGCGGGCCAATCGTCGCGCAGATCGACCGCGACCACGCGCCGATCGGCCTTGGCCACGGCACCGTGCTCGGCGAGAACCTGGTCCTTGAACTCCAGCACCCGGGGCTGATCGATCTCGAAGACGACCGTGCCCGCGGGCCAATCCAGCCGGTACGCGCGCACATCCAGGCCGGATGCCAGGATCACCGCCTGCCGCACACCCTGCTGCCACGCCGTGGCGAAGAACTCGTCGAAGAACCTCGTCCGGACACCCATGAACCGCCCGAACCGCGTCATGTCGCCCACGGATGCCGGGTCCTCCAGCATCTGCGTGAAGTGCGGTTCACCCGCCGCCTCGACGAACCACGCCGCGTAGTCGTCGCGGATCATCGGCTCGGGATCGATCGTCTCGAGTGCGCGGAACGTGGCGACGCCCAAGGCGGTCAGCCCCACGCTCGTCACGATGTCCCAGCTGTCCCCGTCCATTCGCATCAAGGTCACCTCGTGGTGTCATCGATCGCCTGAACTATCTCGACCGGAGCCGGCGCCCCGGTTCCACCCGCTCGATTCTGCTCCCATACAGAACCTTTCGGCAACTAACTGGTTATCACGCCCTGGCCGAGTCGACCAGGATGACCCGGGCGTCAGCCGACGTCCTGAAGAAGCAGGTGCCGCGCGTTGAGCGGACCGTCCAGCTGCATCAGCTGTCCGCCGGCACGCAGACCACCGAGGTCCAGGCCGGCGAATCCGAACTCGTCCAGCAATCCGGCCACGGCGGCTTTCGCCTCGGCATCGTCGCCCGCGTAGAAGATCACCTGCCGGCCTTCGGCATGCTGCGGGTCGGCGGCGATGAATGCGGCGAACACAGTGTTGAAGGCCTTCACGACCCGCGCGCCGGGAAGGCGCTCGGCGACCCACTCGCTGCC
The DNA here is from genome assembly GCF_053603795.1 of Nocardia sp. NPDC004123. Taxonomy (NCBI): domain Bacteria; kingdom Bacillati; phylum Actinomycetota; class Actinomycetes; order Mycobacteriales; family Nocardiaceae; genus Nocardia; species Nocardia sp. NPDC004123. Next base: position 95,625 of record NZ_JBSGGG010000012.1, on the reverse strand, counting down.
CGTGAGGTCACCGACGTCGTAGCGGCCCTGCCAGGGGTTCGCCGAGGCGAACTGATTCGTCGTGTCGACGACGATCTTCCCGGACCAGTCGGTGAGCCCGGTCAGATCCGGGACCGCGGTGAACGGCACCGCGAGGAACACGAGTTCGGCCTGCGCCGCCTCCCCGGCCGTCACCGCGTGGGCCTTCGGCCCCAACTGCTCCACGACGGCCCGGAGCGTCTCCGGGCCCCGGCTGTTGCCGATGAGTACCTCGTGGCCGTGACGGACGGCCTTGTCGGCGACCGCCTGGCCGATATTTCCTGCTCCGAGAATGCCGATGGCGCTGTGTGTGGTCATGATGCTCACCCTCGATCGTGTCGGGCCGGGCGGCGGGCAGAACGAGCTTTCCCCCACCCGGATGGAGATTATCGGTTGCGTCTCTACCAATTTCCCGATGCCGCAAGACGTAATTCATTGAGGGCGCGGCGAGCTCTGGTGATCAGAATACAGCGTCCAGCGTTTGGAAAGTCGCGGGTCGACTTCTCGGTTTCGATTACGGGGCGGGGGTGGCCTCCGTTGCGAGGCGGGCCAGGGCCTGTGGTCGAGGGAGGTCTGCGCCGAGGTGATAGGCGCGGTGGTATTCGGTGTCGCCCAGGCGGTTTGTGAGGGTGGCGGTCAGGGCGATGAGTTCGGGCTCGCCGTGGTCGGCGGTGCCGCGGATGACTTGGCCGAGGCCGAGGGCGGTGGCGGCGGCGGACGGGTTGTCTTCCAGCAGATGGAGTTTCGCGAGGAGTTCGGCGGCGTGGGCTTGGGCCTGGGCGGTGGCGGCGGAGTCGCCGTAGGTGAAGGCGCCTTCGATGGCGCGGGGTAGCAGGGCGCGGGCCGCGGCGGGCGATCCTTCGGTGAGGCGGTTGCGCAGGCGGGCGACCGTTATGTGGTTGGCGGCCATGGCTTCTGGATAGGGCAGGTGGCGGAAGCGATGCTCGAGTTGGTCGAGTTCTTGGTCGGAGCGGGTGATATCGCCGGTGCGGCGGTGTAATTCGGCGCTGGTGAGGAGGATGACGGCGGCGAGGCGGGGGAAGCCCTGGTCGGCGGCGAGGCGCTGGGCGGCGTCGATGTCGCGGGCGGCTTCGGCGAGTTCGCCGGCGCGCATGCGTTCGTCGGCGAGGGCGGTGCGGGCGGCGACGATGTCGTCCTCGGTGCCGAGTTCGGAGGCAAGGGTGACGGCGCGGGCGTAGGCGGCGCGGGCCTGGTTGTGGTCGCCCTGCAGTGAGTGGGCGCGGCCGACGGCGAGGAGCGCCATGCCCAGGCCCCAGCGGTCGCCGACGATTTCGAAGCCGCGCAGGGCTTCCCGTCGCGCGGCGGCCCCCTCGTGCAGGCGCCCCTGCCCCGTCAGGGCGATGTCGCGGGCGAGCTGCGCGCTGGCCCGCACCCACGGGTCCGGCCAGGTCAGCGCCTGTTCGAGCTGCCGTTCGGCCAGCTTCTCGTCGTCGGCCCGCGCCGCCAGGAGCGCCGTCCACAGTGGTACGGCCGCATGGAATTCCAGCCCGCCGGCCTGCACGCAGTCCTCGATGAGCGCGGTCAGCGAGCTCCCGGCGGGCGGCGAACCGGCCATCAGCGCGATCACCCGGAAGGCGGCCCGCGCGGCCGCCGGGAGCTCGTCCCCGAACCGCAGCACCGCATCGAGCGAGCTCTCGAACTGGCTGCTCATTCCCCGGATTCCCCAGTACCAGAACATGGCCCGCACGAGCCGCATCGCCGTATCCGGGTCGGGGCCGGTGCCGAGGGCGGTACGAAGTGCCGCAGCGAGGTTGGCGTGTTCGGCGTCGAAAAGGGCGATGGCGGTGAGCTGTTCGGTGCCGCGGAGGTGGGGTTCGGCGTGTTCGGCGAGGGTGAGGTAGTAGTCGGTGAAGAGCGGGGTCAGGTCGTCGGGTGAGCGGGTGAGCTGGTCGGCGGCGTAGGCGCGGATGGTTTCGAGCATGCGGTAGCGCGGCGGGTCGTCGGGGGTGACGGTGACGAGGGATTTCTCGACCAGGGCGTCGAGGAGGTAGACGATGTCCTCGATGGGGAGGTCGCCGTCGGCGCAGATGGCTTCGGCTGCCTCGGCGGTGGCGCCGCCGGGGAAGGCGGAAAGCCTTCGGGCCAGGATCTTTTCGGGTTCGTCGAGGAGGTCCCAGCTCCATTCCACCAGGGCGAGCAGGGTGCGCTGCCGGGGCAGGGCGGTGCGGCTGCCGGAGGTGAGCAGCCGGAAGCGGTCGCCGAGCCGCCGGGCGACCTGGTCGACGCTCATGGCGCGCAGCTTGGCGGCGGCGAGTTCCAGCGCCAGTGGGAGGCCGTCGAGTCGACGGCAGATCTCCACCACAGGGGCGACGGTGGCGTCGTCGAGGGTGAAGCCGGGGCGGATGGCGGCGGCGCGATCGGTGAACAGCCGCACGGCCGGTGCGCCCTGGGCCACAACGGGATCCGCTGTCTCGACCGGAACGCCGAGCGGTCCCAGGTGGCACAGCGCCTCGCCGGTGATGGCCAAGGGTTCCCGGCTGGTGGCCAGTACACGAAGCTGCGGCAGCCGATCCAGCAGCTGTTCGGCGAGGGCCGCCGCGGCCGCGATGACGTGCTCGCAGTTGTCGAGCACCAGCACCGCGGGCCCGACGTCCAGTAGTTCGGTCAGCCGGGCGGTCTTGTCCGGCCGCGCGGCGGAGTCGCTGTCGAGCGCCCCGGCCACCGCGTCCGCGAGCTGGTCGGGCGCGCCCAGTTCGGCCAGCGGTACGAAGAACACCGCCCCGGTGGCCTGCCGGTCCATGGCTTCCAGCGCGAGCCGGGTCTTGCCCGCTCCGCCGGGTCCGACAATGGTGACCAGCCGCGAATCCGCCAGCAGCCCGGCCAGTTCCGCGAGTTCCGCCTCGCGCCCGATGAATCCGGTCAGCCGCACGGGCAGCGTCCGGGTCACGGATTCCCCACGCGGAGCGGGGATTTCGAGTTCGCCCCGCAACAGCGCGAGATGCGTGTCCCGCAGGATGGCTCCCGGATCGATGCCGAGTTCCTCGTCCAGCCGCTCCCGCATCTCCTCGTACACGGCCAGCGCGTCCGACTGCCGTCCCGCCGCCGCCAGCGCCCGCATGCGCAGCGCGGCCAGCCGCTCGCTGAGCGGATTGTCCCCTCCGGCGATCTCGAGATCGGTGAGCACATCGGCGTACCGGCCCAGCCGCAGTTCGGCGTCGAACCGGTCCTCGACCGCGGCGGCCCGTAGATCGTCCAGCCTGGTCGCAGCGGCCTGGGCGAACGGCGCGTCCTGCACATCACCGAGCGCCGGTCCACGCCACAGCGCGAGAGCCTCGCCCAGCTGCCGGGTGGCCGCTTCCGCCCGCCCGGCGGCCAGCTCCTGACGACCCTGCCGCACCAGGTCCTCGAACCGATCGGCGTCGACCGTCACCCCGGGCAGCCGGTAGCCGCCGGTCCCGAATTCGACCGTGCCCACGCCGCGCAATGCCTTCCGCAGCCGCGACACCGCGGCCTGCAATGCTCCGGCCGCCTCGGCGGGCGGCTCCTCACCCCAGAGTCCGTCGATGAGCGCGTTCGCCGGCACGTCCCGCCCCGATTCCAGCGCCAGCCGCGCCAGCAGCATCCGCACCCGCACGCCGGGGATCTCCACCGGCGTCCCATCCTCCGCATGGACCCGAACGGCCCCGAGCACACCAACCTGCACGTGCCGAGTCTTCCAGAATCGCCGCCCGACGCGCGGCCGCGGACCCACCGATTACTGCGGAGCACAGGCGATTACCTCGCGCATCGGCAGCAACTTCCGAACCCGCACGATTACCCGCGAAGTAATCGACGCGCGGCCCGGCGTCGGGCAGAGTCGATCGGATGACCGATATCGAGATCGCCACCGCTCCGACGGGCGCCCAGCTGTTCGCCACCATGCCGTTCACCGAGGGCCTCGGCGTCCAGGTCCTCGAATGCGGCCCGGAGCTGGTGCGCAGCCGCCTGGAGTGGCGCGAGAACCTGTGCACCCTGGGCGGATCGATGCACGGCGGCGCGCTCATGTCGCTGGCCGACGCCACCGCCGCGGTGTGCGCTTTCCTGAATCTGCCGGAGGGCAAGCAGGGCACGACCACGGTGGAGTCGAAGACGAACTTCCTGCGTGCCCTGCGCTCGGGTCACGCCACCGCCACGGCCCGTCCGCTGCACGCCGGGCGCAGCTTCATCGTGGTGGAGACCGAAATCCGGGACGACGCGGGCAAACTCGCCGCCAAGGTGACCCAGACCCAGGCGGTGCTGTAGTCGGGCATCCCCTACCCGACGAGGATCGGCACCAGATACGTGCGCGCGAATTCCCCCAGCTCGTCCGGGGTTTCGAGGGTGGCCGCGCCGCCGCCGACGAGAATCAGCGAATGCACTATGCGGCAGCCGATTTCGGTGCGCGCGGCCAGATCGTCCGGGGCCTCGATCAGGCCCCGGGCGGCGGCCCGCTCCAGGATCTGGACGGTGGCCGCGACGGACATGGCGAAGGTGGTCGCGCCTTCGACGGTGAGTTTCACCAGGATTCGGTCCGGCTCGACCGCGAGCAGCCGCTCCACCAGCGGATGCGCCCGCCAGCGGGTGATGACGGTGACGAAGATGTCGGCAACCAGTCCGGGTAGGTCGTCGTGCCGGTCCGGCATGCTCGACAATTCGGCCAGCAGGTTGCCGACCTCGCGGCTGACGACGGCCTGCACCAGGTCGTCGCGGGAGCCGAGCCGGCGGTAGACGGTCACCCGGTCGACGCCGGCCTGCTTGGCAACGTCCTCGATCGTCGTCTTCTTGACCCCGACCTTCTGGAACTGCACGAGTGCCGCGTCGAGGATGCGCGTCTCGATGTCATCGGCGGCATCCGTGCGGGTCAGCGGGTTTTTCGACGCGGTCGTCACCGGATCCACGCTAGCAGGCGTCACCCCCGTTGCAACAATCTCGGACAATTTGTAGCTGCAACATTGCAATAGGATTTGTTGCGCTGTACGGTTCGGTCATGGCTGACAAGGCTGGCGCGACGCAGCGCCACTACCGCGACGAGGCGCACGCCATCTCCGCCCGCGATGTGCGGTTCGATTTCGATTCCGTTCCGCTGCACTACATTCCGGGCGAAGTCCTGGCAACCCACATTGTCGATGTCATGCACCTGGTGCTGCCGGAGGGCGAACGGGCCATGGCGCAGACGCTGTCGGAGGCCCTCCCCCACATCCACGACGAGCGGCTGCGGGAGGAGGTGACCGGGTTCATCGGGCAGGAGTCCATGCACGCCAGCAGTCACGAGGCGGCGCGCCGGCACCTGCGGTCCCTCGGGCTGGACGTCGACTCCTATGTCGATGCCATTGCCTGGCTGGTCGATCGGATTCTCGGCGATCACGGGCTGAGCGGCCGGGCCCGGGAGGAGTGGCTCAAGGAGCGGCTGGGCCTGTTCGCCGGGATGGAGCACTACACGGCCGTCATCGGCGAATGGCTGCTCAATGCCGACATTCTGGAGACCGAGGGCATGCATCCGGCCATGCTGGACCTGGTGCGCTGGCACGGGGCCGAGGAGGTCGAGCACCGCAGCGTGGTCTACGACGCGTACATGTACCTCGACGGCGGGTATCTGCGGAAGGCGCGCACCGCGGTACTGGCCAGCGCGACGCTGCTGCCGCTGTTCATCATTTCGGCCGGATATCTGTATCGGAAGGATCCGTCGCCGCGGAAGGGGCGGTTCTGGGCGCAGCAGTTCCTGAGCGCGACGCGGCGTGGCGTGATTCCCAGTTGGACGGTGTTCTTCACCGAGATTCCGCGGTATCTGCGGCCGGGATTCCATCCGTCGCAACTGGGCCCGATGGATGTGGCGCTGCGGTATCTCGCACATTCCCCGGCGGCACGGGCGACCGCCGAGTGAGCCGGGAGGACAGCGTGAGCACGCGAATCCAATTGGGCGCCAAGAGCCGAACGGCCGTCCCGGCCCGGGTCGGCGCGGCGCACCGGTCCGGCAGCCCGGGCCAGGCGAGCACGACCGGTCGGGCGCATGCGGTCGACTCCGTGGATGCGGCCACGATGCCCGCGAGCCTGCGGATGCTCGGCGGGATGATGGACGCCTACAAGCAGCTTTTCGTGAGCGGCCGCGCGGCTCGGCTGTTGTCGCCGTCGAATCCGGTGCGCCACAGCGGGTTCGAGCTGGACCCGGTGGTCGAGCAACTGGAGCGGCCCGCACCCGACGTGCTCGCGGTGACGCTACGGGCCCCGGACGGGCGGGACCTGCCGAGCTGGCGGCCCGGGGCGCATGTGGACGTGTTCCTGCCGTCGGGGCGGCAACGGCAGTACTCGCTGTGCGGGGATCCGCGGGATCGGACGCGGTACCGGATCGCGGTGCGGCTGATCCCGGACGGCGAAGGCGGGTCGCGCGAGCTGCACGACTCGCTGTGGGTCGGGGACCGCATGCGAATTCGCGGGCCACGCAACGCTTTCACGCTGGTCGACGCGCCGTCGTATCTGTTCCTGGCCGGCGGGATCGGCATCACCCCGATCCTGCCGATGGTGCGGGCCGCCGGGTCGCGCGGGCGACTGGTGTACGCGGGGCGGTCACGGGCGACGATGCCGTTCCTGGACGAGCTGCCCGACGCGGACGTGCGGCCCGACGACGAGCTCGGACCGCCCGATATCGCCGCGATCATCGCGAGCGCGGCGCCCGGTGCGGCCGTGTACGTGTGCGGTCCGCCCGCCATGCTGGCGGCGGCGCAGCGCTGCCGGTTCGCACTGGATCCGACGGGATCACTGCACACGGAACGCTTTTCGGCACCGCCCGTGGTCGACGGGCGGGCCTTCGACATCACCCTGGCGCGCAGCGGCCGGACGGTCCGGGTCGGCGCGGAGGAGACGGCGCTCGCGGCAGTACGGCGGGTGCTGCCCGATGTGAACTACTCCTGCCGCCAGGGCTTCTGCGGCACCTGCAAGGTCGGGGTCCGCGCGGGCGACGTGGACCACCGCGACCGGCTGCTCACCGCGGCCGAGCGGGAGGACCGGATGCTGCTCTGCGTGTCCCGCGCCTGCGGCGACGCGCTCGTGCTCGATCTCTGAACGCTGGGAACACTCATGTCGATTGATACGGAAACAGCTGTGGCCGAACCCGATTCGGCACCGGCAGAACATGTCGGGATCGCCGTCGTCGGGGCCGGATTCGGGGGCATCGGCCTGGCGATCAAACTGCGCGAGGCCGGGTTCGAGGACCTGGTGATTCTCGAGCGCGCCGAGGATCTGGGCGGGACGTGGCGGGCCAACACCTATCCCGGCTGCGCGTGCGATGTCCCCTCACAGCTCTACAGCTATTCATTCGCCCCGAATCCGGACTGGTCGCGGACCTATGGACGCCAGGCCGAGATCCTGGAGTATCTGCGCCGGGTCGCCGCGGACCACGATGTGGTGCGGCACATCCGATTCGGCGCCGAACTGCTGGACGCGCGCTGGGACGAGGAGCGCTCGCTGTGGCGGGTGGAGACCAGCCGGGGTGCGCTCACCGCCGATGTCCTGATCTCCGCGGCGGGCATCTTCGCGGAGGCCAAGTATCCCGAGCTGCCGGGGCTGGATCGGTTCGCGGGCAAGGCCTTCCACTCGCTGCACTGGGATCACGACCACGACCTGACCGGCGAGCGGGTGGCCGTGATCGGCACGGGCGCATCGGCGGTGCAGTTCGTGCCGGAGATCCAGCCGGTGGTCGACCGGCTGCTGCTGTTCCAGCGCTCCGCGCCGTGGATCGTGCCGCGGATGGATCGGCGCACGCTGGGTCTGGAACGGACGCTACTACGTCGGATTCCCCTCGCCCAGAAGGCGATCCGTGGCGGCTGGTACGCCGCCATCGAGGGTTTCGGCCTGATCTCGCTGGTGGACAAGCGGTTCCGCCATCCATACGAGGCACTGGGCCGGTTGCAGCTGCTACGGCAGGTGCGCGATCCGGCGCTGCGCAAGACCTTGACCCCGGACTATGTCATCGGATGCAAACGCGCCATCTTCTCCGATGCCTATCTACCCGCGCTGGATCAGCCGAATGTCGAGGTCGTCACCGACGGCATCGCCGAGGTGCGCCCGCATTCGATCGTGCTGCGCGACGGCACCGAGCACGCGGTCGACACCATCATCTTCGGCACCGGCTTCACCTCGATTCCGTCGGCGTATCACCGCTATATCGGACGGCACGGGCAGTCCATCGCGGACCTGTATCACCAGGAGCCGCAGAGCTATCTGGGCGCGGCCTTCGCAGGATTCCCCAACTTCTTCTGCACGCTGGGCCCGTTCGGCGCGGCCGGGAACCAATCGGCCGTCTACATGATCGAATCCCAGATCGCCTACATCGTGGATGCGGTGAAGACCATGCGCGACAGGGGAATCGACCGTATCGAGCTGCGCCCCGAGGTGCAGGACGATTTCCTCGACGAGATGGACCGCCGCAGCGCCGACACCGTGTGGCTGACCGGCGGCTGCCAGAGCTACTACACCACCGCCGACGGCCGCAATGCCGGCCTGTACCCCAACTGGAGCTTCGAATACCGCCGGCGCACCCGGCGTTTCGACTCCGACTCCTACGAAATGAGCCGCTGATGTCCACTCCGCGCTGTCTCCCCGGTCCCGGCCCCTTCCGTCCCGAAGGCCGGGTCGCCCTCATCACCGGGGCCGGTCAGGGTATCGGCCGCGAACTCGCCGGGGTGCTGTACCGGCGGGGCGCGTCGGTGGCCATCGTCGATGTCGATGCCCGGGCCGCCACCTCGCTGGCCGCCGCCCTGGGTGATCGGGCGCTGCCGGTGATCGCGGATGTCTCCGACCGGGCCGCCATGGCCGAGGCGATTCCGCAGGTGGTCGCCTACTTCGGGCATCTCGACATCGTGGTGGCGAACGCGGGCGTGGTGCCGCCGCCGGCGACGCTGCGGACCATGGATCCCGCCGAGTTCGACCGGGTCATCGGCATCAACCTCACCGGGGTGTTCAATACCGTGCACCCGGCGCTGGACCACATCATCACCGCGCGCGGGCATGTCGAGGTCGTATCCTCGTGCGCCGCTTTCGCTCCGGGGATGGGCGGCGCGCCGTACATGATCAGCAAGGCGGCGGTGGAGCAGCTCGGCCGGGCGCTGCGGGTCGAGCTGGCGCCGCACGGGGCGTCCGCGGGCGTCGCCTATTTCGGGATCGTCGACACCGAGATGACCCACTCGACCCTCGACCGGGACGAGCTCGGCCGCCGCATCGAGGCGCTGCTGCCGTGGCCGCTGAGCACCCGCATCACCGCCGAGCACGCCGCGCGCACCATTGCCGACGCCATCGAGCACCGCGCACCGCAGGCCATCTCGCCGCTGGCCTGGATGCCCTACTCGCTGCTGCGTGGCGTGATCAATACCGTGCTCGATTCCCGCCTGACCCGTGACCCGCGGGTGCACGCGCTGCTGCGGGAAGTCGAGCGGCGCAGTCTCGTAAAACCGCCCTCACCAGCGGTAATCCCCATAGACAGGGAGCGCGTGCAAGCGCATTATTGATCTCATCCCATCCGTTTTGCCGTGCGTCGGGGGAGCGTCGAATGACAATCCCGAACGGATGGGATGAGATCATGCACACCAAGAAAATGATGGCTACGACAGTTCTCGCCATCGCTGCCAGAGGTCGAACAACAGCGAATCGTGTTCCATCAGGCGTTCTTTCACGTGCTGCTGCAGATCGGCTGCGTACCCGGGGACGGGTACGGGCTCTTGACGCGGTCCACGACCGATTGCGGCAGCACGTGTTTCGCCGCCGCCCGCAGCAGGCTCTTCTCGCGACCGTCGAAGGTCTCGAGTTCCCAGGGCGTGTTGTACACGTACTCGACGAGCCGGTGATCGCCGCCGATGCCCCAGCGCGACATGCTCACGCACGAACGTCCCCCGCGCATCCGGCCCCCGGCACGCCATGGTCTCCGTCATCCCGTCCACCACCCCTGCCGCCGCGTCAGATCCGCCTCGAACGACACCCACCCTGCAATCCCACACATTCGGGGACCTCCAGATTGTTAGCAACGTGAACTATCTGTAATTCCGTTGCAACACACCGAAACCCACAAGAGCCGCAATCCACAGAAACCTGTTGCAGTCGAGCCTTGTTGTCACGCAATAACTTTGATCATGCTCGCGCCCGAAGGGCCGGATCCAACCCGAACCCTCGCCATTCCGTGCGAGCCTCGGCCACCGGCTTCGAATGAGTAGGCGCGGTGAGTAGTTCGGCGGACGTCCGGAACCGGCAGCTGTCCATACGCTTCCCCGCAGCACCCGCAGTTGGGTGTCCCGCCAGAGGAGGAAACAGTGTCCCGCTCGAACAGCGCGCGTCTCGCGCCCCTCGCCGCCGTCGCCTTGACCTTCGGCGCGCTCACCGCCACATCCCTGGTCGCCGCGACCCCCGCGCACGCCTACGCCTATGACTGCCCCGGTGGCATGTTCTGCGGATGGGAGGGTCGCGACGGAACCGGAAACCTGGTTGTCCAGGCCAACTCCGACTGCTTCCTCCACGACATCGGGAATGCCGGCAAGGGCGATCTGCTCACCTCGTACTGGAACCGGACCGGCAAGCAGGTCACCCTCCTCAACTGGATGGGCGACCATTGGGAAACCCTCGCGGTCATTCAGGACAGCGAGCGCGGCACCCTCTCGCGCTATGCCGACAAGAAGACCGACGCGGTCCGGCTCTGCGACTGACCAGGAACTTCCCCCAGCCGGCCGGCTGCCGGTCCGGCTGCCGCGAATCCGGCTCGGCCAATTCTGAAGCATGTTAATTTCACTATCTCGGCGTGGTCGCGGATCGCGTCGAATGTTCGTGACCGCGCGGACATCTCGTAGTGAAGGGACGCCATGACAACACCCTGGGTACGCCACGCGAAACTCGCCGTGACGGCGATCGCGGGCACGGGCGCGCTGCTGCTGGCCGCGGCTCCGGACGCCGCGGCCGCCGGCATCGGCGAGGTGACGCTGAAGGGCTCGAACCCGCAGGCCGGGTGCAGCTACACGCTGACCAGCGGCGACCTGGTCGGGGGCGGCAGCAGCGCGTTCAACGAGATGCCCGTCACCTTCTACGACAACGGGGCCACCATCGGCACCGGCAAGGTCGGCACCAGCCTGCTCGGCAACCCGGCCGAAGTCTCGTGGACACCTGCCACCCCGGGCCAGCACGTCCTCACCGCCACAGCCGGTTTCAGCTTCAACACCCCTATGCCCCTGACGCCGTTGACCGTCCAGGTCGGCGCAGCCAGCTCCACCGGCAGCTTCGGCTGCCCGCTCCCCAGCATCTCCGGCTAGCCGAGGATTCTGCCGACCCGGAACCCTCGGTCCCGCAAGAAGAATTAGCAGACGCCCGCTCCCTCGGCTCCGACGGGGAGCGGGCGGACCTTGAACGCGCCTCGGGCCATCAACGAATCCAGCTCCGCCACGCCATGATCCGCACCACCGGCATCACGCACGGCCACACACCCGCATCGGTGTCGCTGCGGTATCGAGCCCTCGGAAGTTGCGCCTCAGGCCGAAACCCGATGATCTACTCGACCTGTCACCTCAGCATCAGAGCGATCGGCGTCAGGCCGGATGACCGAACTTTCCGCCGACCACACCGGACGTAAAGGCATCCCACTCCCCCGGCCCGAACATCAGAGCCGGACCGGTCGGATTCTTGGAATCCCGGACACCGACCATGCCGCCGTCGAGATGCGCGACCTCGACGCAATCACCTTGACTGCCGCTGTAGCTGCTTTTGAACCACTTGGGCTCGGAGGGATCAATGCTGCTCACGCTCATACTCCTTCGTCGCCCGGCGTACCAACTCCCGGGTGGGTCCATCGTCCAGTGCCGAGCTTCGAATCGCTGACGCAAGCTCACTATAGAGTCGCACTTCGTCGGGTTTTTCCAGGTACACGTCCTGGGTCGGCCCGCCCTCGATATACACGATGGGCGGTTCTACTGGTTCATGCCCGGGCTCGGCGTCGAACTCCAAGACCGTGAACGACCCTCGTGGCATTCCCCAGGTCATCCCCGCCGCGAACGGGTGAATGCGCACCGTGAGGTTGTCCAGCTTCGATACTTCGGCCAGGTGGCGCAACTGGGCGGCCATGGTCTGCCGGTTGCCGATCATCCGATGCAATGCCGACTCGTGCAGCAACACCTCCAGGACAACAGGATTGGTCTTGCGAGTAACTATCGCCTGTCGCCTCAGCCGATGTTCGACTCGGCGGTCGACGTCGGTGGAATCGGCGAATCCCGGATACGCACCGATGATGGCGCGGGCGTAGTCGGCCGTCTGCAGCAGACCGGGAATGTGTTCGTGGTAGGTGGTCAGTCGCCGCGCAGCTGCTTCGAGTCCCACATACATGTTGAACGCGTCCGAATACAGTCCGCCATACGCGTGATACCAGCCTTGCATCCTGGCCACGGCCGCCAAATCGGCTGCGGCAGCGGCATCGCCGGAGCCGACCCCATAGATTTCACACAGTGCACGCACGTCTTGCTTGCGCACCTTCTGGGTCTGGCCCGCCTCGATACGTTGCAGAGCCGACGCGGACAAATCGACCAGTTTCGCGGCGGTAGCGATGGTAAAGCCATTGGCTTCGCGCAATTCGCGTAGGAACCGACCTAATTGCCGCCTCGGCAGCGTCGAACTCGGAGTGTTCTCGGTGTCGTCGTACGCACTGGTCATGTCGACGTCCCATCACTACGTGAAATCGGGTCGATCGGAGCACGAAATCGGGTGCGGTCCACGGGATTTACGGGTCGGCTCATGGAGATTTGGACGACTTCGGACCGGGTACCCAACATCACTGTATCCCCTGCATCGCTGGTGGTGTGCTGGAACCACAACGACGGCAGGGAGGGCAGCGAGATGTCGAGCGACAATCAGTGGTCGGTGCAGGCGATCATCGACCGCATCGAAGGTGAGCGGAAGGTTGCCGACTCCCACCGCATCGATGCCCAGCGCATCGGTGGCGGGTATGAGATTCGCGGGTTGTGGGACACCACATCGCGAACATGAACTGACCACGCAAAACTCATCGAGTAGTCGACCGCGGTTCCTGCGTGGTCAGTGCTCGGTGTCCTGCTGGCAGGCCGGGCATAAACCGTGCAGGGTGAGTCCGCCGGTGTCGGGCAGGGCGAAGCGGCTGCCGTTGCGTGCTTCGGCCAGGGCCACGGTGAGATGTGCCGAGGGGACCTCGTCGATCGCGCCACACCGGGTACACACCGCGTGATGGTGCGGGATGTCGGTGAGCCCGTAGCTGGTGATCCGTTCATCGATGACCAAGGCGTGCAGCACTTCCGCGTCGACCAGGGTCGCCACCGTCCGGTAGACGGTGGTGAGGTCGACCTCGTGGCCGGCCGAGGCGAGACCCTGCTGGATCTGGGCCACCGTCAGGTGTCCCTGCTCGCGCGAGCCGTCCAGGATCGACAGCACCGCCAGTCGTGGTGCGGTGCACCGCAGTCCGCGGCTGCGCAGCAAACGGCGAGCGTTGTGCTCACCGGCCGGCGCCGGTGCGTGAGTCAGGTGCGAAACGCGCGCCATGGCCCCTAGTCTGCCGCTTCCACCCGCTCAACCGCCAACCCTCGTCTTGCCAATCAGTTGCAACAAGGCGGGATGCGTTCTACCTTCGATGAATTCGGCTCGTGCGGAGAGGGCATATCGTGATGTCTGCAATCCTGAAACCCTTTCGCGCGGTCACCGATCGGCTGGCGTTGACCCGCCCGGAATGGCTGCGGCTGGCCGCGATGGCGGGGGTCATCATCGGCTTGCACGTGCTGGGCTGGTTCACCCTGGTCGCGTTCGTCGCTCCGCAGCATTTCAGCCTGGGCGATCGGACCCTGGGTATCGGGGTCGGCTTGACCGCCTACACGCTGGGCATGCGGCATGCCTTCGACGCCGACCACATCGCCGCGATCGACAACACCACCCGCAAACTCATGCACGACGGGCAGCGACCGCTGTCGGTCGGATTCTTCTTCTCCCTGGGCCACTCCAGCGTCGTCTTCGGTCTGGCGCTGCTGCTCTCGATCGGCGTAAAGGCCATCGTCGGGCCAGTTGAGGACGACTCTTCGGCACTGCACCACTACACGGGCCTGATCGGCACGACCGTGTCCGGGACGTTCCTCTATGTCATCGCGATCATCAATATCGCTGTGCTGGTGGGCATCCTGCGCGTGTTCCGGCGCATGCGCACCGGCGAGTTCGATGACGCCGAGCTGGAAAACCAACTTGCACAACGCGGTCTGATCAACCGACTGCTCGGCCCGGTGATGAAGTCGGTGACCAAACCTTGGCAGATGTACCCGATCGGGCTCCTCTTCGGCCTCGGCTTCGACACCGCCACCGAAGTCGCGCTGCTGGTCCTGGCCGGCACCAGCGCCGCGGCGGGCCTGCCCTGGTACGCGATCCTGTGCCTGCCGATCCTGTTCGCCGCCGGCATGAGCCTGCTCGACACCATCGACGGCAGCTTCATGAACTTCGCCTACGGCTGGGCCTTCGCCAAACCCGTGCGCAAGGTCTACTACAACATCACCATCACCGCGCTCTCGGTCGCGGTCGCCCTCATCATCGGCACCGTCGAACTTGTCGGCCTGCTCGCCGACCAATTCGGCTGGACCGGAGGCTTCTTCGACTGGATCAGCGCCCTGGACCTCAACCTGATCGGCTACTTGATCGTCGGCCTGTTCGTCGGGACCTGGGCCATCGCCATCCTCGCCTGGCGCTATGGACGCATCGAAGAGAAATGGACCGCCGGACTCCAGCAGCGAACCGACCATCACGACTGACCAGCTGACGCCCGGCCGCACCGCAGCCGTGTTCCCGTGCGGTTCGGCTCAGTCGTGGGTGTGTGAGTGATCGTCGAGTAGATCGCTTTGATGCACATGGCGATGCGAATGCACGGTCCCGTCCTCATGTGTATGGGTGTGTTCGTGTTCGCTGTGGTCATGCTCGTGCGTGCTGTGGGCGTGGGCATGGGTCTGGGTGCCGTGACTGTGTGGGTGGGTATGGGGCTCGACGTGGGAGTGTTCGTCGGTCATATCCCGGTTCCTTTTCTGTATCGAGTGAGTTTTACGGCAATGCATGCATACCAGCACGCCGCGGTGATATCCGGGATGCCCGGACCATCGGCGGGTGGGCACGAGTTGCGCCCTCATATCCGGCTCTGTCCATAAGCGGCCGCAGAAGCCTTTTCGCCCCAAACCGGACCAAATGGTCTTGTATTGGGTTCGACACACATATGCTGGGGCGTCGAAGCGCGTCGACCGGGAAGGGCGCGGTTGTCGCAGAATGCGCGAAATACCTTACCTGCGAGGAGGATTCGTGTGACGACCAGCAAACTCGATATGTCGCGGGCGCGGTACTGGGTCGGCCGGTGGGATCGTCAGCAGGAGCACTACATGCCCGATCGCGAACAGCGGTTCGAGGTGATCGGTGACGTCCTGACCGAACTTGCCGACCGGACGGACCCGTTGATCGTCGACCTCGGCGTCGGGCCGGGAACGCTGTCGGACCGGCTGCTCAGGCGAATGCCCGCCGCCACCATCGTCGGCGTGGACGTGGATCCACTGCTGCTGACATTGGCCGAGATGACCCTGGGGTCACCGCGCTTCCGTACGGTGAACGCTGATCTGCGCGAGCGCGATTGGCTCGACAGACTCCGCTTGCCTCGAGTACCCGACGCGTTCGTGAGCACCACCGCGTTGCACTGGATGAACCGTGAACCGCTTCGCGCGCTGATCCGAACCTGCGCGGACACACTCGCACCCGGCGGTCTGTTCATCGACGGGGACCATCTCCACGAAGGAGCCGCCGGCCCGCGATTGGACGCACTGGGCGAAGCCATGACCGCCCGCCGCGCCCAACGCATGGGAACCGCGAGTACGGAGGACTGGGACACGTGGTGGGCCGCGGTCGACCACGCTCCCGAACTGGCCGACCTGGTCCGGCTGCGCGACGGCGGATTCGCCCACCCGGTCGACGACCGACCTACCGTCCACGACTACATCGCCTTCGCACGCGAGGCGGGCTTCGCCGAATCCGGAATCGTATGGCAGTACGGCGACGACCGCGTGATCGTCGGGATCCGATAGCCCGCGTGAGCGACGGCCGGAGCGCCACCGACGATCAAACGATGAGATCGTGGGCGGTGGTCCGCAGGGTCCAGGCGGGGGCGCGATGGTGGAGCGTGGTGGCCGTCAACGGCGGGATGTCGATGCGCCAGAAGGACTCCGCGGGAGCGTTCACGGTGAGCAACACCGCAGCTCGGACCACGGCGGGGTGGGTGATCGCGACGATGCGATCACCGCGGCCGGTCAGCGAGCCCAGCCAGGAGCCGACGCGGTCGAGGAGTCCGATGATGGATTCGCCGCCGTGGGCGCGGTAGGCGGGATCGGTGAGCCAGGCCATCAGCTGGTCGGGCGGGAGTGCGTCCATCGACCGGCCGCTCCAGGTGCCGTGGTCGATATCCCGGAGGGCCGGCTCGGGAGTTCCGGTCAAGCTCAGACCGTGAGTGGTTTGGGCCGTACGGATTTCCGGGGCATGGTAGACGACGGCGGGTTCGAGGCCGGGGAGGCCGCCCGCCTTCTCGACCGACCGCGACCCGAGCGGGTTGAGCGGTTCGTCGGCCGGGAAGCGGGCGGCCTGCACGGCGTCGGTGATCGCGTGCGTCACCAGGGTGAGGCGGGTGACCGCGCTCATGCGGCCAGTTCGGTGGTGGTCGAGCGGTCGCCGAGCAGGCGCGGGGCGAGCCAGGCGAAGCCGACGCCGATGACCGCCCACAGGATCAGCTGGGCGGCGAAGGAATACAGCCGGAAGTGATAGAGGTCGTCGGCGGGGAAGCCGGGGTACACGATCGTTCCGGACGGATCCTTCAGTGGCTGCGGGGTTTCGGTGGCGAAGTCGCCGTACTCCTTATTGGCCGAGAGCTTCCCGAGGGACGGGAGCAATGCCATGACCGCGCCCATGACCACCACGAAGGCCACCGAAGCCGTGACGCCGGCGGTCCAGTTGCCCAGCCGTGCCGCCAGTTTGCGGCCCAGCCAGATGGCGGCGAGCAGGACGACCGCGCTGATCACGATCATGCCCACGAACAGCGCCGTTCGTTCCTTGATGGTCTCCGGATGCCCGATCGAGGGCGGGTTGGCCGGGTACTTCAGGAACGGCACCGCGTACAGCACCAGAAACATGCCGCCCGACACCAGCAGCGCCAGATTGCGCGGGGCGATCTTGCCGGCCTTGCGCAGCGCCAGGAAGTAGACCACCGCGAACAGCGCGCCCAGCGCCGCGCCGAACACGATCACGCCGAAGCCCAGCCCGATGTTCTCCTGCTGGGCGCGGGTGAAGAGTTCGGGGCCCATGTCGCCCATGGGCTTTCCGGCGGCCTTGTCGAGGGCCATCTGCGCGTCGTCGCGGCCGGATTCGTAGTCGATGGCCCGGTTGATGATGGGCTCGGCCAGGATCCGGGCGAAGACGAACGCCAGCAATCCGCCGAGTGCCCCCAGCAGGACTCCTCGGCCGATGATTCGCTTTTCCATTGTGGTGACTCGATTCCCGCGACTAGTGGCAGGGGAACCCGAGGAAATGCCGTCCGTCGTGCACGAACTCGTGGACGTGCATGTCACTGCCGAAGATCGACACCGCACCCTGGTCGATGCCGATGAAGTAGATCGCCAGCAGCGCGAGAAGGGTGGTGCCGACCAGCCACAGGGCGGTGGTGGGGAGGGCGAGAGCGCCGGTGCCGAGACCGGAACGAGGAGCGTAGGACGTAGCCACGGTGACCCCTTTGAGTCAGGGGGATTTCGCGTCCCCACAGTCGATCGAATTCACGATGCGAGGGTCTGACTCACACCCCTACCGGGATGCTCACAGTGGCGCGACCGCTCCGGAATTGCACCGGATTCCTCGAGACATCGTCGAACAACCATACGAGGACACATCCACGCTGGTCAATCCGGGTGCGCACGACTGTCCAGCTGATGGGATCGCGCCGGCCGCGCAGCGGGTTCGTGCGAACCTTCGCTATATTCGCCATCGCAGCTGGTTCGCCGGAGGTGGAGTCGAGGAGCCCCTGATCCATCCGATGGCGTCGAAGCCCGGCGGCGCGTGCGCGTGCCGAGCGGGTGAGAGGGAACCCGGTGAGAATCCGGGACTGTCCCGCAGCGGTGAGTGGGAACGACAGCCGTCATTCGCACTGGGCGCATGAAGTGATGCCTGGGAAGCGACGGCCAGTAGGACCAGCCCCGGCCTCGAGCGCCGGGGCCGACCCTTCCGGGTCGATGCCCACGAGTCCGAAGACCTGCCCGTTGTGCCGGATACGCCGTATCCGGCGGTCGTCGCCTCGTGGATTGGGCGGTACGCCGAGTGGGACCTGGGCACGGGATCGATGCTTTGCGGGCTCCGTCAGCGTGCGTTTCTCAAGGGCGGCGGCCATCGGCTACTGACCAAGGAGTTCATCAATGCTGAACCCTGACAACACTTTCACCGCCACGGTGCTCGGATTGCCGCGCATCGGGCCCAACCGCGAGCTCAAGCGCGCGGTCGAGTCGTACTGGGCGGGGCGGATCGACGCCGCCACGCTGCACGACGTCGCGGCGGGGCTGCGCGCCGCACAGCTGCTGCGGATCCGCGACACCGGCCTGGATTCGGTTCCGGTGGGGACCTTCTCGTACTACGACCATGTGCTCGACACCGCGGTGCTGCTGGGTGCACTGCCCGACCGGGTGGGCGGCATCGAGGACGAGCTGGACCGGTATTTCGCCGCCGCGCGCGGCACCGCCGAGGTCGCGCCCTTGGAGATGACCAAGTGGTTCGACACCAACTACCACTACCTGGTGCCGGAGCTCTCGGCCGCGACGGAGTTCTCGCTGCATCCGGCCAAGCCGCTGGCCGAGCTGAAAGAGGCGCTGGCACTGGGCGTTCCGGCCCGTCCCGTGATCCTGGGACCGGTCACGTTCCTGAAGCTGGCCAAGTCGGTGGACGGCAGCGACCTGCTGGACCGGCTGCCGGATCTGCTGCCGCTGTACGAGCGGCTGCTGGGCCTGCTGGCGAAGGCGGGCGCGCGCTGGGTGCAGCTCGATGAACCGGTGCTGGTCACCGATCTGAGCGAGACCGAACTGGCGCTGGTGCACACCGTCTATCGCAGGCTGGCCGAGGTGTCCGCGCGGCCCGCGCTGCTGGTGGCCTCGTACTTCGGCCGTCTGGGTGAGGCACTGCCGGTGCTGGCGGCGACCGGCATCGAAGGTATCGCCGTCGATCTGGTCGCGGGCGGCGACGCGGATGTGGTTGCGGCGCAGTCGCTTCGGGACACACTCATCGTGGCCGGCATCGTCGATGGCTACAACGTGTGGCGCGTCGATCCCGATCGCGCGCTGCCCCGGCTGGCCGCCCTGCGCGAGGGCGGTGCCCGGGTCGCCGTATCGAGCTCCTGCTCGCTGCTGCATGTTCCCTACAGTCTGGACGCCGAGACCGCGCTGGAGCCGCGGCTGCGCTCATGGCTGGCCTTCGGCGCGGAGAAGATCGCGGAGATCCGGATGCTCGCGAGCGCCGTGCATGAGGGGCAGGACGCGGTCGGCGAGCAGCTGGAGATCGCGCGAACGGCCGTGCGGGACAGGCGATCCGACCCCCGGCTGC
This sequence comes from Nocardia sp. NPDC004123, assembly GCF_053603795.1. Classification (NCBI taxonomy): domain Bacteria; kingdom Bacillati; phylum Actinomycetota; class Actinomycetes; order Mycobacteriales; family Nocardiaceae; genus Nocardia; species Nocardia sp. NPDC004123. The sequence continues at coordinate 76,017 of NZ_JBSGGG010000012.1, read as the reverse complement.
ACAACGCGACCGTGCGGGCCCGTCTGGCCGGGGCGTCCGACGCCCGGCGCGCCCCGGCTGACGAGCGCCGGACGCTCCAGCAGCAGCGACTGCACCTGCCGGTGCTCCCGACCACGACGATCGGCTCGTTCCCGCAGACCGGCCGGATCCGGGTAGCGCGCGCGGAGCTCTCCCGCGGGGAGATCGATCAGGCCGAGTACGACGCGCGGATGCGAGCGGAGATCGCCGAAGTCGTTGCGCTGCAGGAAGAAATCGGCCTGGACGTGCTGGTGCACGGCGAGCCCGAACGCAATGACATGGTGCAGTACTTCGCCGAGCAGCTCGACGGATTCGCCGCCACCGCGAACGGCTGGGTCCAGTCCTACGGCACCCGATGCGTCCGGCCCCCGATCCTGTTCGGCGATGTGGTGCGCCCCGCGGCCATGACGGTCGGCTGGAGCACCTACGCGCAGTCGCTGACCGCCAAGCCGGTCAAGGGCATGCTCACCGGGCCGGTCACCATCCTGGCGTGGTCCTACATCCGCGACGATCAGCCGCTCGCGGACACCGCACGCCAGATAGCGCTGGCGATCCGGGACGAGACGGTGGATCTCGAGGCCGCGGGTATCGGCATCATCCAGGTGGACGAGCCCGCGCTGCGGGAACTGCTCCCGCTGCGCCGCGCCGACCAGCCCGCCTACCTCGACTGGGCGGTGGACGCGTTCCGGCTGGCGACCTCCGGCGTCGCGGACGCCACGCAGATCCACACGCACCTGTGCTACTCGGAGTTCGGCGAGATCATCGGCGCCATCGCGGAATTGGATGCCGACGTCACCTCGATCGAGGCCGCCCGCTCCCATATGGAGGTGCTCGACGACCTCACGGCCGCAGGCTTCGGCCTGGGCGTGGGGCCGGGCGTGTACGACATCCACTCGCCGCGCGTGCCGAGCCCGGGCGAGATCGAGCAGTCGCTGAGCCTGGCACTGAAAGCCGTTCCGGCCGAAAGGCTCTGGGTCAACCCCGACTGCGGCCTGAAGACGCGTCACACCGATGAGGTGACCGCCTCGCTGCGCAACCTGGTCACGGCGGCACAGGCGCTGCGCTGACCGCGCGCCGGGGCGCTCCACACCGCGGGCGCCCCGGCGTGACGTCGTTCTCCCATCGGCGCGGCATCGGCCGCGCCACAATCTCTTCCACGAGGTCATCATGGATTCCCCACTCGAACGGAACCGTTCGATCGCTGAGCGCTCGACCCGGATCTCACCGATAGTCACCGGAGTACCGTCGGTCGTGCGGAGCCTGCGCACGCACTCCGGCCCTCGGGTGCCCTTCTCGGTGGAATTCAATCCACCGCGCGACGCCGCCGGGGAGGCGCGGCTGTGGCGCACGGTACGCGAATTCGAGCGCATGCACCCGGCCTTCGTCTCCATGACCTACGGGGCAGGCGGTTCCACGAAGGACCGCACCGCGCGCATCACCGGGCAGCTGGCGCAGCAGACCACGCTGCTGCCGGTCGCGCACCTGACCGCGGTCGGTCACAGCGTCGCCGAACTGCGCGCGCTCGTCGGCGCGTACGCCGACTGCGGTATCCGCAATATTCTCGTGCTGCGTGGCGACCCGCCGGGCGACCCGCTCGGTGACTGGCGCAAGCATCCCGACGGCGTCGAGTACGCCGAGGAGCTGGTACGGATCGTGCGGGATCTCGGCGACTTCCATGTCGGGGTGGCCTCGTTCCCGCAGGGCCATCACCGCTCCCCCGACCTGGACATCGATACCGCGTTCCTGGCCGCGAAACTCCGTGCCGGAGCGGATTATTCGATCACACAGATGTTCTTCGACCCCGAGCACTATCTACGCCTGCGCGACCGGGTGCTGCAGGTCGATCCGGTCGAGGGGGCCAAGCCGATCATTCCCGAGCTGATGCCCATCACCTCGCTGCGCACGGTGCGGCGGGCGGTCGAGCTGTCCGGGCGCGAGCTGCCCACGACGGTGCTGGAGCGCCTGCGGAAGGCGGCGGGCGACGGTCCGGAGGAGAATCGTGCCGCCGCACGCTCGGCCGGTATCGAGATCGCCACGGAGATGGCGCAGCGCCTGATCGACGAAGGCGCGCCCTGCCTGCATTTCATCACCCACAACTTCGCCAAGGCGACCACCGAGGTGCTGACCAACCTGGGCTACGAGGTGACCGCCGCGCCCCTGAGCGCCTGACCGCTACGCCACGGTCGGCACGGGCATCTGCGCGATCTGGGTGCGGATGCTCCCCGGCGTCGAGAACGCCTCGTGCACCACCGACAGCGGGCAGCTGCCGCCCACCCGGGAGAAGTGGAAGGCCATGGTGGACTGCCGCTTCGAGATATTGCCGGCGCGGTCGGTGCGCACGAAGAAGAACGGCACCCGTGCCTGCCCGGGCGCAGCAGCACCGGCGCGGTCAGCGGTCGCTGGTCGCGCTCGAGCTGGTTGACGTAGCTCACGGATAGCCCGAGCGCCTTGGCTCAGGCCGACCGGGTGAACCCCCGCTATTCCCGGACCGTGCGCAATCGCGCACCCGCGTACATCTTCTACTTGGGTTCAATCTAGCAATTCCTATTTTCACAACCTTTGCAAATTCGCAGGGCTGGTTCCACAAAAATCGGCATTTGCGTGGTGTTTCGGTCGAATACAGCGCTGTGTAGCGTGCGAAATGTACCGGTGAAATCGACGCCCTGGAGGACTCCGACAGTGAAGCACCATCTCGTCCGCACCCACCGCTCCGCCGAGCACTTCCCCCGAGAGGAACACCTCGCCTGGCGGATCGCCGAGGTTGCCGCGGATGCCGTGGAGGTCGCTCCGGAGGTGGAGGCGATGATCGTCAACCGGATCATCGACAATGCGGCGGTCGCGGCGGCCTCGATCGCCCGCCGCCCGGTCGCCAATGCCCGTGCGCAGGCGCTGGCCCACCCCTACCGGCCGGGCGCCACCGTGTTCGGGGTCGAGGGCTCGTACTCCCCGGAGTGGGCGGCGTGGGCCAATGGGGTCGCGGTGCGCGAACTCGACTTCCACGACACCTTTCTGGCCGCCGAGTACTCGCACCCGGGGGACAACATCCCGCCGATCCTGGCCGTCGCGCAACACACCGGACGCACCGGCCGCGACCTGATCCGCGGTCTCGCAACGGGTTACGAGATCCAGGTGGATCTGGTGCGCGCGATCTGCCTGCACGAGCACAAGATCGACCATGTCGCCCACCTCGGACCGTCGGCGGCCGCCGGTATCGGCACACTCCTCGGCCTGGACACCGAGACCATCTACCAGGCCGTCGGTCAGGCCCTGCACACCACCACCGCGACCCGTCAGTCCCGCAAGGGTGAGATCTCGAGCTGGAAGGCCTACGCAGCGGCCTTCGCCGGGAAGATGGCCGTGGAGGCCGTGGATCGCGCCATGCGCGGCGAAGGCGCGCCCGCGCCGATCTGGGAGGGGGAGGACGGTGTGATCGCGTGGCTGCTGGGCGGCCCGAACGCCGAATACTCGGTGCCGCTGCCGGGTCCGGGTGAGCCCAAGCGCGGGATTCTCGACACCTACACCAAGGAACACTCGGCCGAATACCAGAGCCAGGCCCCGATCGATCTGGCGCGGCGGATGCGGGAGCGGATCGGCGACCTCGACCAGATCGCGTCGATCGTGCTGCACACCAGTCATCACACCCACTACGTGATCGGCACCGGATCGAACGATCCGCAGAAGTTCGACCCCAAGGCTTCTCGCGAAACCCTGGACCACTCCGTCATGTACATCTTCGCGGTGGCGCTGCAGGACGGCACCTGGCATCACGAGCGCTCCTACGCGCCGGAGCGCGCGCAGCGTCCGGACACGATCGAGCTGTGGAACAAGATCTCCACCGCCGAGGATCCGGAGTGGACGCGGCGCTACCACTCGACAGACCCGAACGAGAAGGCGTTCGGCGCCCGCGCCGAGGTGACATTGAAGAGCGGTGAGGTGATCATCGACGAGTTGGCCGTCGCCGATGCGCATCCACTCGGCGCGTGTCCCTTCGCCCGGGATCAATACGTCGCCAAGTTCCGCACTCTCGCCGAGGGTGTCATCGCGCCCGCCGAGCAGGATCGCTTCCTCGAGGTGGCCCAGCGCGCGGGCCAGCTGTCCGCGGGCGAGCTGTCGGAGCTGACGTTCACCGTCTCGTCGGACGTGCTCGCCCGCGCGCCCCGGTCGCCGAAGGGGCTGTTCCGATGACCGGCTTGCTCGCCGCCGCCACCTCGGCCGCAGACAAGCGCGCAGCGTTCAGAGCGGGGCTGAGCTCCGGCACGATCCAGCGGTTCCCCGGTGCGTTCAACCCGTTGGTGGCCAAGCTGATTCAGGAGGTCGGCTTCGAGGGCGTCTATGTCTCCGGCGCGGTGCTCTCCGCTGATCTGGGCTTGCCCGATATCGGGCTCACCACGCTGACCGAGGTGGCCGGGCGCGGTCAGCAGATCGCCCGAGTCACCGACCTGCCCGTGCTCATCGACGCCGACACCGGATTCGGCGAACCCATGAGCGTCGCGCGCACCGTCACGGTCATGGAGGACGCCGGCATCGCCGGGCTGCACCTCGAAGACCAGGTGAACCCCAAGCGCTGCGGCCACCTCGACGGCAAGGCCGTGGTGCCCACCGCCGGCATGGTGCGCCGCCTGCGTGCGGCCGTGGCCGCCCGCCGGGACCCGAACTTCGTGATCTGTGCGCGCACCGACGCCGCGGGCATCGAGGGCATGGACGCGGCCATCGACCGGGCCAAGGCCTACGCCGAGGCCGGTGCCGACCTGATCTTCACCGAGGCGCTGCACACCGAGGCCGACTTCGAGAAATTCCGGGCTGCGCTGTCGATTCCCTTGCTGGCCAACATGACCGAGTTCGGGAAGTCCGAACTGATTCCGGCCCAGACGCTCGAGTCGATCGGCTACAACGCGGTCATCTACCCGGTGACCACGCTGCGGCTGGCCATGTTCGCCGCCGAAACCGGATTGCGGGAGATCGCGGCGACCGGTACCCAGTCCGGGCTGCTGGATCGCATGCAGCACCGCAGCCGGCTCTACGAGCTGCTGCAGTACGAGCGCTACAACGAATTCGATTCCGACATCTTCAATTTCACCCTGGGAAGGAACCAGTGATGACGGAGACCGCGATTCCGACCATCTACAAGGGTCTCGCCGGCGTCGTCGTCGACACCACCGCGATCTCCAAGGTGGTGCCGGAAACCAACTCCCTGATCTACCGCGGCTACGCGGTCCAGGATCTGGCCGCGCACTGCAGCTTCGAACAGGTCGCCTACCTGCTCTGGTACGGCGAACTGCCCAACGACACCCAGTTGGCCCAGTTCCTGCAGCAGGAGCGTGCCTCGCGGCGCGCGGATCGCTCGCTGCTGTCGCTGGTGGCCAAGCTGCCCGACAGCTGCCACCCCATGGACGTGGTGCGCACCGCTATCAGCTATCTCGGCGCCGAAGACCCCGCCGAGGACGACAACTCGGCGAAAGCCAACCGCGCCAAAGCACTTCGCATGATGGCGGTGTTGCCGACCATCGTGGCCGCCGATCACCGCCGCCGCCAGGGCCTGGATCCCATTGCGCCGCACTCACATCTGGGTTTCGCCGAGAACTTCCTGAACATGTGCTTCGGCACAGTCCCTGCACCTGAACTGGTGAAGGCCTTCGAAGTCTCGCTGATCCTGTACGCGGAGCACAGCTTCAACGCCTCCACCTTCGCCGCCCGCGTGGTCACCTCGACACTCTCGGATATCTATAGCGCAGTCACCGCCGCCATCGGCGCACTCAAGGGCCGGCTCCACGGCGGGGCTAACGAGGCGGTCATGCACGACATGCTCGAGATCGGCGATCCGGCGCTGGCCGAGGAGTGGATGCGCAACAAGCTGTCCAAGAAGGAAAAGGTCATGGGCTTCGGCCACCGGGTCTACAAGAACGGTGACTCCCGGGTGCCCACCATGAGAAAGGCTTTCCTCGACATCGCCGCCGCCACTGACGGCGACACCTGGGTGCGGATGTACGACATCCTCGAACGCACGATGAAGGAGGCCACCGGCATCGAGCCGAACCTCGACTTCCCCACCGGCCCCGCCTATTACCTGCTCGGCTTCGCCATCGAGTCCTTCACCCCCATCTTCGTCATGAGCCGCATCACCGGCTGGACCGCCCACATCATCGAACAGAGCGCCTCCAACGCCCTGATCCGCCCCCTGAGCCAATACGTCGGCGTCCCACAACGTTCCGTCGTCGCCTGACAGAGTTGCCGCGAGGCTTCCAGCGGGGCTGTAGCGAGGGCGTAGGGAGAGTGGACCCGGGGTTCGTAGGTTCGGGCTATGACTACTTCGACTCATGGCACCGCAGTGTCGTTCGATGGGGCCGAGCTGGCGTTCGAGGCGATCGGATCGGGGCGACCGCTGGTCGTGGTGCCGGGCGGACCCCGGGATTCGCGGTATCTCGAGGACCTCGGGGGGCTCGCCGCGAGCCGGACCCTGATTCGGTACGACGCGCGCGGCACGGGATCCACTGCGGCCCCGGATAATCCAGCCAAGTACGCCTATCCGTCGCTCGCCCGGGACGTGGACGCGCTGCGATCCCATCTCGGGGTGGAGACGATCGATGTGCTCGGCCACTCGTCGGGGGCGGTGGTCGCGGCGGTGTACGCCGGGCATCATCCGGATCGGGTGTCCCGGCTGGTGCTGGTCGTGCCGGGACCGGACTTCTTCGGCGGGGGTGGCGATATCGCGAGCCTGCTGAATGCCCGCGCTGCCGAGCCGTGGTTCGACGAGGTGCGTACCGCTGCCGGGGAATTGGCAGCAGCCGGGCCGCAGGACTCGCCCGAGGCTGTGCTCGACTTACTGGACCGCTATGTCCCGGCCGCGTACGGCGGGTGGGGTGAGCGGCAGCGCGCGCATGCCGCGACACAGCGCGAACAGTTCTCGCTCGAGGCGTGGAAGCACTTCCACGGCAATGGCGATCGCACCGAGCCAGAACGCTTCCTGCCGACGTTCGGGCAGGTCACCGCACCTGTCCTGGTCGTGACGGGCGCCGCGGACGCGCTGACCGGTGTGGAGGCCGGAAACGCCGCCGCCGCGCTGTTCCCGGTCGCGACGCACGTGTCGATCGCGGGAGCGGGCCACTATCCGTGGGTCGACAACGCGCCCGAGTTCAGCTCCGTCGTCGAGACGTTCCTGGCCCGCGGCTGATAGCCGCATGCACGAAAGCGGGGTGGTCACCGATCGGTGACCACCCCGCTTTCGCATGTCCTAGTCCCGCGTGGCGAATTCGTCGACATCGAACCCACCCGGGTCCGACAGCGGGAAGACCTCGAACTCCAGGTGCGAGGACAGCGGGTTGCCGTACAGCGCGTCGGTGAGTTCCTCGTGGCTGGCCACCTCGTAGACATTCAGCCCGCCGGACTGTCCGGCAATGATCCAGCTGTGCTTGATGATGCCACGCTTCACGAGATCGACGTGGTGTGCGAATCCCTCCGGCAGCCGGTGCCGGAATTCGTCGGCGCTGATGCCGATGGGGTGCTGCTTGGTGAAGACGGCGAAGAGCGCCATGCTCGAAACTCCTTCTGATGCGGGTGTTTTCTATCGGCCCGGCGCGACAGCCGCCGCCGCGACGCCGGGAGCTGTGCCGTCGAGCGCGACGGGCGTCGAGAAGTGCGGCAGCACGTCCTCGGCGAAGAGTTGCACCGAGCGCCGCACGACGGCCTCGGGCGCGGTGCTGGGCGGCGTCTGCAGGCTGATCGTCACGTCGCCGAACGCCTCTCTGATACGAGCGATCTGATCGACGACCTGGGCCGGCGTCCCGACTATGGTCTTGTCGGCGGCGAGCTGGGCGGCGAAGGTCCCGCCCGCGACCCGGTCGACGATCTTCTCGTACCCCGCGTACTGGGTGCTGCGGGCGGTCGACCAGCCGGAGACGGCCCGGGCCAGCGCACGGTGGTTGGTGTTCGCGAACTGCTCGCCGAGGCTGCGCGCCTCGTCCGCGTCGTCGGCAAGAAACGAGCTGTAACTCAGATGCACTTCGGCTGTGGCGGGGTCGAATCCGGCGGCTTCCCGGGCCACCCGATACCTGGCGATGATGTCCTGCACCTTCTCCCGCGGATTGATCGACGGCACCAGCAGCAGTCCGTACCCGGCCGCACCGGCCCGCTCGGCGGACTCCGGGGTGATCGCCGTGGCCACCAGGATGCGCGGGTGCGGACTCTGAAACGGACGCGGCTGCAGCGTCACCGGCCCGAACGAGTGGAAGCCGTTGTCGATGGTCACGTCGGATCCCGTCCACAGCTCGACGATCGCCGCCACGGTGGCGTCGAACCGTGGCCGCGAATCATCCAGGGACAGTTGGAAGGCCGCGAACTCGTCCGGCAGGAATCCACGTGCGACACCGACATCGAGCCGCCCGTGGCTGATGTTGTCCAGCACCGCCAGCCGCGCTGCGAGTTTGATCGGATGATCGAACGCGGGCACCACGGCGCCGGTGATCAGCCGGATCCGCTCCGTCCGGGCGGCGACGGCGGTCAGGAAGGTGGTGGGATCCGGGCTGTAGCCCCCGTATTCGAAGAAGTAGTGCTCGACGGTCTTGACGTGGTGGTAGCCGAGCTCTTCGGCATAGAGCGCGATCGAGAGCGCGTGATCGTAATAGTCGACCGGCGCCTGGTCGCGCGGGCCGACGGTGGGAAAGAGGTTGATGCCGAACTTCATCGCGTCACGTCCTGGAGTGAAGAGGTGGCGGCCGGCAGCGCGAACTCGGCGGCCAGGAGTTCATAACTGCGCACCCGCGCCTGATGGTCGTGCACCGTGGTGACGACGATGATCTCCTCGACGCCGAGACTCGAGGCGAGCGAACGGATTCGGTCACCGACCCGGTCGGGCGTGCCCCAGAAGTACCGGGGCCATTCGAAGTTCTCGTTTTCGAGGATGTCGCCGTAACGGGCCAGCTCCGCCAACGCGGTGTCCGGCTCCGGAATCGGCCGGACATCGTTGCGGAACAACCGATTACGCACCGCGCGTTGGGCCGAGTACAGTCGCGCGGCCTCGGCCTCGGTATCGGCGACCACCGCCGTGATGGCGACGATCGGCGACCGCCCGGGCACGAGCCGGTGGTACGCCTCGATGGACTCCCGGGTCGCCCCCGGATTGATGAAATGCGCGAACGCGTAGTCGATGTCGGCCCGGCCTGCCGACACGGCGCTCCCGGGGCTGCTGCCCAGCAGCCAGATATCCGGTGCGGGCGCGTCGAGCGGGACCGCGACCGGGGCGCGGCGCGCCCCGTCGACGGCCGGGGAGCCGGCCAGATGCGCGCGCAGCTGTTCGACCTTCGCGTCGATCGACGGTCCGCGTCCGGCCTCGGGCACCGGTCGCAGTGCGAGGGTCTCGACCTCGTCGGCGCCCGTGGACCGTCCGATGCCGAGGTCGATGCGGCCCGGATGCAGGGCCGTCAGCGTCCGGAACGTCTCGGCCACCTTGAACGGGCTGTAGTGCGTGAGCAGCACCCCGCCCGATCCGACCCGCAGCGTCGAGGTCGCCGAGGCGATCGCGGTCACCAGGATCTCGGGCGCCGAGATGGCGTGCGAGTACATGGCATGGTGTTCGGCGACCCAGTATCGGGTGTAGCCGAAGCGTTCGGCGTGGCGGGCGAGGTCGAGAGAATTGGCCAGGGCCTGCGACTGGGGCGTGCCCTCGGGAACCGGAGCCTGGTCGAGGATGGACAATCTGATGGTCATAGCGCCTCCAGGGTTTCGTCGAGCAGGGCTACCGCATTGCGGTGCAAGGGAAATGGCGTATCCGAGGGCAGTCCGGTGCGCTCCGCGCGGCGCGTCACCGCCGCGGTGATGAGCGCGAATTTGAATCCGGCCAGCACCTCGTAGAAGGTCAGATTCCGCAGGGTCCGGCCGGACAGCGCGGCGTATGCCTCGACGGTTCGGTCCCGGTCGGGCAGCCCGTACAGTCGCTGTGCGCCGATCCCCCGGCTCAGGTGCCGGTCCAGGTACAGAAACCAGGCGAGATCGCTCTCGGGCTCGCCGTATCCGGTCATCTCCCAGTCGACGAGGGCGGCGACCTCGGTATCGCGGTAGATGATGTTGCCGAGCCTGGCGTCACCCCACAGCAGCACGTACGGCGACCGGTGGACCGGAATATTGCCCGCCAGCCACCGCGCGGCCCGCCGGATCACCGGATCGTCCGCGCAGCGATAGAAGTCCAGCGCATCGCTCCAATACCGAACCTGCGCAGCGGGACCCGCAGGACCCAGATCGGGCAGATCGGCGGTGTCCGCCGTGATCGAATGCAGTCGTTCGAGCGCGGTCAGGGCCGCCCACCAGACCGCCGTGCGTTCGCTGGGCACCAGATCGGCGACCCAGCCCGACCAGTGGTAGGACGGAAAGTCCGGCGGGACCCGGCCGTCGACGAACTCCATCAGGAAGAACGGCGCGCCCAGCACGGTGGCATCGGGTTCGACGGCCAGCACCTCGGGCACGGGCACATCGCTGTGGCGGCGAACCGCCCGCAGCGCATCGGCCTGCGCCACAATCGATTCGGTGGGATAGATCCGCTCTCCGGTGGCGCCGACCCGGATGATCGAACGGTGAGTGCCGCCCGCGATATCGCGCGCGGTCACCTGAATGGTCTCCGCCGAGAAACCGTTGCGCGGCAGCGAGATATCGACGCTGTCCGGATCGATGTCGTACCCGGTCGAGGTGCGGGACAGCCAGCCCAGCACCAGATCCCGGGTGCTATTGCGCGATCGCTGCAGTGGCACCGCCATGATGTGGCCTTTCGCCGGTGATGAGCGTGGATGTCGGACCGAGCGGAGCCGCGGCGATATCGACGAATCCCGCCGCGCGCAGCCAGGTTTCGGCCTCCGCGACGGTGTACTCGCTGCCGCCGGAGGACCAGACCAGCATGTTCAGACTGGCGAGCAGGGCCGGTGGGGTGGGGCTGACCGGATCGAGCACCGGGTCGTAGATGGCGATGGTGCCGCCCTCCGGCAGCGCCGCGTAGGCGGCGGCGATGAGCTGCTGCCGACGGTGGACGGGCCAGTTGTGCAGGACGTGCCCGAAAATCAGCACATCGGCGCTGGGCAGCGGATCGGTGAAGAAGTCGCCGGGCCGGAAGACGATCCGGTCGGTCAACTCCAGTTCGGTGATGTGGGCGTCGAATTCGGGCTCGACCTCGGGCAGGTCGAAGACCTGTGCCGTGAGGTGTGGGTGGGCTCGCACCACTTCCGCGGCGATATTTCCGCGCGCGCCGCCGATATCGGCGAAGGTGGTGCGCTGCGACCAGTCCAGCCGGGACAGCGCCGCGCCGATGGGGGCGTTGAGCACATCCATCGCCTCGAAGAAGGCGCGACGATCGTCGGCGTCGGTGAACAGGGCGCCGTATGGATCACCGTCCGCCGCATCGGAATTGGCCGGTTTCCCGGATTTCAGGCTGGCGGCGAGCCCGGTCCAGGCCGGATGCAGGGTCTTGTCGAGGAAACGCAGGAATCCACCGAGATAGTGGGGACGGCCGCGCACCAGATAACGGTGCGCGTCGGGGCTGTTCGCGTAGCGACCGTGATCGGTGATGAGCAGTCCGGTGGCGGCGACGGCATCGAGGAAATCGCGCGACCATTCGGGTTGAATTCCGGTGATCGCGGCGATTTCGACTGCCGGAAGCTCTTTGTCGGCCAGTGCGGTGAACAGGTCGAGCTCCACCGCGGCCAGCACCACCTGGGCGCGGCGGGCCCCGGAGACCAGGCCGAGAATATGTGCGGGCGATCCACCGGAATCGGTGTTGTCGAGGTTCTCACCGGGAGCGGGGATCAGCGGTGTGGAGACGTGACTCATCGAGTTCTCCTGAGGTTTGGCGTCGGAATCGACCGTAGAAAGCGCTGCTGCACGGCTCCTGGAGGATCTCTGGAGCGTGGATCCGGCATTCGGCCGTGCGCCCGAATTGCCGGATACGCTCCCGCCGTCGCAGTGAATCGCGTTGCAAGGGAGATGATTCGAATGATTCTCGCGGTCGGAGCCACCGGTATCGTCGGCACCGCGACGGTACGGGAATTGTCGCGGCGGGGCGCGAAGGTTCGCGCCCTGACCAGGGATCCGGGCCGGACCGCCCCGGTGGCGGGCGTGGAATTCGTGGCCGGGGACCTCGATGTTCCTCGCACACTGGTTCCGCTACTGGAGGGCGTGGATTCGGTCTTCATCGCGACCTCCGGCCATCTGAAGGCGAGGCAGGACGCCACCGTCGTCGCGGCCGCCGCGGCGGCGGGCGTGCGGCGGGTGGTCACGGTCTCGTCGCTGGCAGTGGACGAGAATCCGGACGGCGCGCTCGGCGGCTGGCATGCCGCGGGCGAGCGAGTGGCCGTCGAGTCCGGAATTCCGTCGATCGTGTTGCGGCCGAACGGGTTCTATTCCAATACATTCGCGTGGATCCCTTCGATTCTCGGCACCGGCGTGGCCGAGGTGGCGCTGCCCGATCTGCCCGCGGCCCACCTCGATCCCCGCGATATCGGGCGGGTGGCAGCCCGGGCGCTGTCCGCGGAGACCGACCCCGCCGGCGCACCGGTGCTGCGGCTCAGCGGTCCGCGGGCGGTGAGCCCGCGTGAGCAGGTGGCCGTCCTCGCCGAGGTGCTCGGCCGGCCGATCGCCGTGCGGGAGATCTCGATCGACCAGGAGCGGGAGCGGCTGGCCCGCCGGGTGCCCGCGGCGGTCGCGGACGCGGTCACCGCCGCCCGTGCCGCCGCGGGCCCGGTCCGGGGCCGGATCTTCGATGACGTCGAAATACTCACCGGGACACCGCCGATCAGCTATGAGAAGTTCGTGCGCGACCACCGGGCGAGGTTCCTCGGCGACTCGTGAGGACCCTCGCCCGGCGCCGGTCACGGGCGGGCGGAACTGCTTTCGGTGGTCTCCAGCGCGGTATCGGACTCAGGTGCGTCGATCTCCGGCTCCGCCGGGGTCGCCGCCGCCGGTGCGGGCGGCGCGGCGGTCCGCAGCCCGAAGGTGAACACCAGCGCCACCACCGCGAAGACCGCGCCGACACCGAACGCGGCGTGATAGCCGGACAGCAGTTCAGCGTGCGACGGCGGGTGGCCACCGCTGCCGGAACCGGTCCGGGAGGCAGCGATGGTGGCCAGCACCGCCAGCCCGATGGCTCCACCGAATTGCCTGGTGGTGTTGATGATTCCGGAGGCCACGCCGGCCTCGGCGGGCGCCACACCGCCGGTGGCGGCAATGACCAACGGCACCATCACCAGGCCCGCACCGAGGGTGATCAGGACCTGGGGGATCAGCACATGCAGCGCGAAGGAGCCGTGATCCGGGACGAACGCGAGCCAGATCAAGCCGAGCGCGCTCAACGCGGGCGCTCCGGTCAGCAGCGGGCGGACGCCCCCGAATCGCTTGACCAGCGGCGGACCCGAGTACGCGCCGATGGTCATCGCCACCGCGCCGGGCAGGAACGCGATGCCGGTGCGGAAGGCGTTGTAGCCCAGGATGTTCTGCATGTACAGCGACAGGAAGTAGAAGTGCGCGATCACCGCCGCGCCGATCCAGAACATGACGATATTGGCGAAGGCGACCGAACGGATCTTCAAGACGTACAACGGAATCAGCGGCGCGGCCGCGACCTTCGCCTCGTGCACGGTGAACCAGACCAGCAGCACGGCCGCACCCACAATCGGCCCCCAGGTCGAAGGTGCGGACCAGCCGTGGTTCTGGGAGTCGACCGCACCGAACACCAGCGCCACCAGCGCCGTGGTGACGAGCACCGCGCCGACCCCGTCGAGTCGCTTCCCCGCCGCGCCCCGACTCTCACCGAGCAATGGATAGGTCAGTGCCAGGGCCAGCGCACCGAGCGGGATATTGACGTAGAAGATCCACTGCCAGCTGGCGATATCGGTCAGTACGCCGCCGAGCACCGACCCCAGTGCAGCCCCGGCCCCCGAGATCGCACCCCAGGCCGCGGTGGCACGGGCCCGCGCCTTGCCCTCGGTGAAGGTGGTCGACAGGATCGCCAGGGTGGCGGGCGAGAGCAGCGCGCCGCCGAAACCCTGGATGACACGGGCGATCACCAGCCATTCCGACGACCTGGCCAGACCACCGGCCAGGCTGGCGAGGGTGAAAATGGTGAGGCCGATGAGGAACACCCGCCGGCGGCCGATCAGGTCGGCGACCCGGCCGCCGAGCAACAGGAAGCCGGCGAAGGTGATGGCGTAGCCGTTGACCACCCATTGCAGTCCGGCGTCGGAGAAGTCGAGCGAACCCTGGATGGCGGGTAGCGCGACATTGACGATCGAAAGGTCGAGGACGACGATCAGCTGCCCCAGGCAGAGCAGGCTCAGCACCGCCCAATCCGGCGGACGGGAAATCCGGGACCGTGTGGTGTCGAACGACGGAGACGGTGTGGACATGGATTGGGCTCCAATTTCCTTGGATACAAAGGTGATTCGAGTCCGATGGACTCATGGGTCCAATATCTGGACTCGTGAGTCCACCGTCAATCCGGCTCCAGCGAGACTCCAGCGAGACTCCAGCGGGACTCCAGTGGCGCTGCAGATCCCGCGCACATGCTGGAGACACGTGTTCGATCGATGAGAAGTGGGGACGATCGATGTCCGATCCAACGACCGACCCGGTAGCGCCCGGGCAGTCCGAGTACGTCTTCGTGAACGTCCTGCGCCTGGCCGGTCCGGCGGAGCGATTCGAATCGATCTATGCCGATGTCGCGGACTATTTCTCGCGGCAACCCGGTTTCCGGCATTACGAATTGCTCAAATCCGAGAGCGATCCGGACGTCTACATCAATATCGCTCGCTGGTCCGGCCGCGAGGCATTCCTGCGCGCGACCTCGAATCCGGAATTCCGCACCCGCACCCGGGTCGGTGAAGTGGCGGCCGGAGATCCGCAGCTGTGCCGGATCATTCGATCGGCCGGTCGGTCGGGGTGAGTGCACTCGACGAGGTCGCCGACGACGTCTTCGCCTATATCGAGCGCCCCGGCGGCTGGTGCGTGAGCAATGCCGCGCTCGTCCGCGCTGACGGCGAATCCGTTCTGGTGGATACGTTGGGCACCGAAAGCCGGGCCCGCGGTTTGTGTTCCGCGCTGACGCGGATGGGCGCGGGCTCGCCGGCGATGGTGATCAACACCCACTGGCACGGGGACCACACGGCGGGGAACGCGCTGTTCGCCCCGGCTCCGGTCGTCGCGCATCGACGGTGCCGGCCGGCGATGGCTCGCAACGGCTGGGCGGTGCGGGCCCTGTGGCCCGAGATCGATTGGGGGGACCTGCCTTTGGTACTGCCCGGTGTCGGGGTGGGTGATCGGACCGTCCTGCACGCCGGTGAGCGCGAGATCCACCTGCTCACCGGGGGTATCGGACACACCGACGCTGATCTGGCGGTATGGGTACCGCATGCGCGGGTCGTCATCGCGGGTGATCTCGTCATGCCCGGCACGACACCGTTCCTGCTGTCGGGTTCGGTGCGCGGCATGCTCGACTGGATGGATCGGCTGCGGGACCTCGCGCCCGAGACCATCATCGGCGGCCACGGCGAGGTCGCCGACCGTCACGTCCTCACCGAGACCCGTGACTATCTCGACTGGCTGCTCGCGGTGGCCCGGGACGCGATGCCGTCCGGCGCCACGCCACTCGAGGCGGCCCGCCAGGTCGATCCGGCGCGACTGGGCGACCATCCGTGGTCGTCGTGGAATGAACCGGAGCGATTGGTCGCTAATCTCCATTGTGCGTACGCCGAGATCGCGGACACCGTCGCGCCGATCCGTTCGGGACCGGTCCTGGCGGATATGGCGGCCTTCCTGGGGCATTCGATCCCGGCCTCCGCCTGACCTCGGCACGCCCACCCGCCGATTGCCGACCATGTCACCAATTCGACTGTGCCGTAACAGATTATGAAATACTGACGAAGCCTTCCGATCACGGCGAGCGGGACGATTCCGCACCCGGCGGACGCTGGCTAGCCTGTGGAATCGGATCGCATTTCGAATGAAGGAGTGTGCCCATGGTGTCAGCTTCGTCCCGGGCCGCAGTCGCGCTGGATTCACGCGCGGCGAGCAAGCGGTCGGTGATCGTGGATGCCGCCACGGACTCGTTCCTCGAATTCGGTTACGAGCGAACCAGTGTCGAGGCCATCGCCGAGCAGGCCGGCGTGTCCAAGCAGACGATCTACAACTACTTCGGCGACAAACGGACCCTGTTCCGGGTGGTACTCGCCGGGGTGCGGGCGGCGGCCGATACGGCCGACGAACTCGATCCGCGCCTGCTGCGGAATCCGGGCACCGTCTTCGAGGATCTGGTCACGGTGGGGCGTTTGTTCCTCGCGGTGACCCTGTCCGAACGGGTGTCCGCGGTACGGCGGCTGATCGTCGGTGAGGTGGCGCGGCATCCGGACCTGCATCAGGTCTGTGCCGATCAATCCGTGGCGCAGGGGCCGCGGATCGCCGGGTGGCTCGCCCATCGCTTCGAAGTGCTCGCCGCGGCGGGCATTCTGGAGACGACCGAACCGGCGGAGGTGGCGGGCCAGTTCTTCGCGCAGCTGTCCCACGACGGCCAGCAGGCCTCGGCCTTCGGCACCATCGCGCTCACGCCGGACCGGGCCGCAGAGATCTCGGCGCGCGCCGCACGACTGATTCTGCGCGCCTACGCGATCGAACGACCAGCGTGACCGGATTTCCGGCGCGCTGAAATCTTCATACAGCTCGGGAGCTACACATGATCAAATTCGGGGTATTGGGATCGCTGCAGTGCTGCATCGACGGTGTCGGCGCAGTCCCGAGCGCACCGAAGCAGCGCCAACTGCTCGCCCTGCTGTTGATGAACGCGAACCGGGTGATCTCGGCCGACTACTGCATCGAGGAACTGTGGGAGTCGGCGCCGCCGTCCTCGGCGGCCTCCACGCTCCAGACCTATGTCATGCAGTTGCGCAAATGCCTCGGCGAGCACAGCTCGAACCTGGATCGGGGCGAGTCCCGGCTGGAGACCCGCGAACGCGGCTACCTCCTGCACGTGGGCCCCGGGGAATTCGATGTCGACGTCTTCGAGGACAAGGTCCGGCTGGCGCGGCTGGCGCTCGCCGCCGAGGACGACGACAGCGCCGACAGCGCGCTGCGCGCGGCCCTGGCCGTGTGGCGCGGCCCGGTCTTCACCGACATCAAACCCGGTCCGGTGCTGACCATGTGGGCCACCAGCCTGAACGAGGTGCGGCTGTCGATCCTCGAACACCGCATCGAGGTGGATCTGCGGCTGGGCCGTCATCGCGAACTGATCGGTGAACTCAGCGGCATGGTGCAGCGCTCGCCGCTGCTGGAGAGCCTGCACGCGCACCTGATCATTGCGCTCTACCGCTCCGGTAGGCAGGCGCACGCACTGCAGGTGTACGAGCGGTTGCGGCACCGGCTGGCGGAGGAGCTGGGCTTGGAGCCCACCCCGGCGCTGCAGCAACTGCACCACAAGGTGCTGCGCAGCGCCCCGGAGCTGGCTCCGCCACCGAAAATTGTTGCCGCCTCGCGCTATTCGGCCGAGCTCATCGCGGGTCGACTGCGACCACAGGTGGATTCGCTCTGCGGCTGAAGCCGGACCGCGGCGAGCAGGGCCCGGGTGACGTCGTGCTGCGGAGTGTCGAAGACCTGGTCGACACTCCCCTGCTCCACGATCCGGCCCGCGGACATCACCGCCACGGAGTCGCTGAGGTGCCGCACGACCGCGAGATCGTGCGAAACGAACAGCATCGACAGTCCCCGTTGGGCTTTCAGATCCGCGAGCAGATCCAGGATCTGCGCCTGGATCGTGACGTCCAGGGCGGAGACCGGCTCGTCACAGATCAGGACGGTGGGATCGGAGGCCAGGGCGCGGGCGATGGCCACCCGCTGGCGCTGCCCGCCGGACATCTCGCCGGGCCGCCTCCGTTCGAAAGTGTGTGGCAGACCGACGGAATCGAGCAGGCTCAGAATTCGCTTGCGCCGATCGGCGGCGCTGCGCCCGCGCGCGGGCAGGGCCTCACCGATGATCCGGGTGACATCCCAGCGGGGATCGAACGAACTCGCCGGGTCCTGCCAGACGACGCCGACCTGCGGACGCCGGGCCCGGCGGGCCCGCTCCGGCAGGGCGCTCCAGGGTTGGCCGCCGAGGGTGACAGTGCCGGCGTCCGGTCGCAGCAGGCCGAGAACCAGTGCGGCGGTGGTGCTCTTGCCGGATCCGGATTCGCCGACCAGGCCCAGCGTGGTACCGACCGGCAGCTCGAAGCCGACCTCGGTGACGGCCGCCACCGACCGGCCGCGGGCCACGCGGAACGACTTGCACAACCCCGTCACGGACAGGGCGGGCTGGGCGGATTCGGTCCCGGCGTCGGCGAGGACCGCCGGTTCCGATCGCGCGACGGTCCGGCCATCCCCGGACAGCCGCCTTCCCCGTTTGCCGGGAGTCGGGACCGCCGCCAGCAGCCGGCGGGTGTAGGGGTGCTCGGGTGCGCCGAGAACCCGTGCGGCCGGGCCCTGTTCGACAATGCGGCCCTCGTGCATGACCGCGACCCGGTCGGCTATTCCGGCAACCACCGATAGGTCGTGGCTGACCAGCAGCAGGGCGGTGCCATCATCACGCAGGGCGGACAGTAGTTTCAGGATCCGCGCCTGTACGGTGGCGTCGAGGGCCGTCGTCGGCTCGTCGGCGATGATCACCTTCGGCCGGCCCGCGAGGGCGGATGCGATCAATACCCGCTGGCGCTGCCCGCCCGAAAGCTGGTGTGGGCGCATAGTTCTGCGCAGTTCCGGATCGTCGATGCCGGCTGATCGCAGCAACTCGTCGACCCGGCGGGCGCGGTCGGCCGCGGAGCGCGCGAGCCGGTGCGCGCGAAGCGTGTCGCCCACCTCGGCCGCGACCGGCCGCAACGGGTCGAGCGAGATCAGCGCGTCCTGCAGGATCAGCGCGATCTCCCGGCCGCGCACGGAACGCCACTCCCGCGCGGACAATTGATCCAGATCGATGTCCCCCAGGCGCAGGGACCGGGCGGCGACCGTCGAGCCCGGTCCGGTCAGGCCCAGCAGCGCGCGGGCGGTGACGCTCTTGCCGGACCCGGATTCCCCCACCAGCGCCAGGCATTCACCGGCCGCGAGCTCGAAACCGATGCCGCGCACCGCCGCTACCCGGTCACCGCCCCGGCCGAAGGAGACGTGCAGATCATCGACGTGCAGAACGGGCAAGGTCGCCCTCCCAACGTTGTTGCAGTGCCCGGCCGAGCACAGTGACGGTGACGACGGTGAGGGTGATGGCGGCTCCGGGCGGAACGGCCACCCACCACGACTTGGACAACAGTTCACGACCCGCCGCGAGCATCGAACCCCATTCGGGGGTGGGCTCTTTCGGGCCGAGCCCCAGGAAACTCAAGGCCGAACCGATCATGATCGAGCTGCCGACGCCGAGGGTCGCCAGCACGACGGTCGGGCGCAGCGAGTTCGGGACGATGTGGCGGGCAATCCGATATCCGGGCGAGCGACCCAGTGCGATCGACGCCCGGACGTAGTCGGCATTCCGCACCACCAGGGCCTGCGACCTGACCAGCCTGGCGTACGAGGCGGATTCGGCGATGGCGATCGCCGCGATCAGGCTGCCCGCCCCCTGTCCGAGCATCGCGATCACCAACAGCGTCAGCAGCACGCCCGGAAACGCCAGCACGATGTCCAGCCCCCGCGCGATGACGGTGTCGATGAGCCGGCCGCCGAGCGCGGCGCACAGCCCGATCAGCGTGCCGCCGAGCACGGCCAGCAGGGTCGCGGTGAGACCGACGAGGATCGAATAGCGGGCGCCGAAGACGATGCGCGCGAAGATGTCTCGTCCGAGCTGATCGGTGCCGAGGAAGTGGTGGCGGCCGGGCGTCGCCAGCGCCTGACCGAGATCGACCTCGATGGGCGATCGCGTCGCGATCCAGCCGGGCACGAGGACACAGGCCGCCAGCACGACGGCGACAAGGCCGGGCAGGAGCAGTCGCGCGTTACGCGTCACGGTCACCGGGCCACCCCCGAGGGCGTCGCCGAGCGCGGATCGATGACCCGATAGGCCAGGTCCACCACGGAATTGACGGCGATGAACAGCAGCGAGCCGAACATGACCAGCGCGATGACCACCGGAAAATCGTGAGTAGTGACCGCCGACAACAAGACTCGCCCCAGACCGGGGCGCGCGAACACCGTCTCGACCAGCACCGCGCCGCTGAGCAGACCGCCGACCAGCCAACCGCTGACCGTGACGGCGGACAGCAGCGTGTGCCGTAGGGCGTGATGGATTCGGATGTCCAGCTCACCCAACCCCCGGGCGCGGGCGCTGAGCACGAACGGGGATAGCATGACCGCGTCCACACCGTCCCGCATCACCTGGGCGAGCAGCGCGCCGATGGGCACGGCCAGGGTGGTCGCGGGCAGCACCAGGGCCGCCGGACCGGAACCGGTCGAGGGGAACAGATGCAGGCGGAACGAGAGGCCCGCCAGCAGCAGGGTGCCGGTCCAGAAGGTCGGCGTGGATACCGCGATCAGCTCCAGCGCATGGGCGATCGCCCGCGGCACGCGGCCTGCCCCCGAGGTCGCGACCACCGTGACCAGCGCACCCGCGACGCCGAGGATAATAGCCGCGGCGGCGAGTTGCAGTGTCGGAGTGAGCTGTTCGCCGATCACCTGCAGTACCGGCTGCTGTCGTTGGAAGGATTCGCCGAAATCACCGCGGGCCAGGCGGCCCAGATAGTGCAGGAACCGCTGCGGCAGCGGTTCGTCCAGGCCCATCTGCGCACGGACGGCGGCCAGGGTCGCCGGGGTCGCGGGCGCATTCCCGAGCATGGCGTAGGCCGGATCGCCGGGCACGAGTGTCATGGCGAGGAACGTCACGGTCGCGACCCCCGTGAGGATTCCGGCGATTCCGAGTACCCGGCGCAGGATCGCGCCGGCGACGGTCACCAGGACGGCCATCAGTTCAGCCACGCATCGTAGAAGACCGGGTACGACGCCGGGGCGGCGGCGATACCGTGCACCCGGGTCCGGGTCGCGACCTGGCTGGCGGGCACGAAGATCGGAACGAGCACCGCCTGATCGATGGCCCAGTGCTGGGCGGCGGCATAGTCCGCGCGCTGCGCGCCCGCGTCGAGCGTGCGCGCCGCATTGCCGACCCACGCGTCGACCTGCGGGTCGTCGACCCACGAAATATTCTGTCCCGCCATCGGTTTGGCGGTGGAGAGCAGGAAGTTGCGCATGATGTCCGGCGAGTTGGATGACCAGCTGGTGTCGAAGAGGTCGTAGTCGCCGCGCGCGACGAGCTGGAAGAGCTCACCGGTCTGGACATTGGTGCGGACGATCTCGATGCCGACCTTCTTGGCCGAGGCGACGATGGCCAGCCCGACCAGGCCCCGATAGTTGGATTCGTCCTGTGCCCTGGTGGTCGTCCAGGTCGCGCAAAGCCGGACGCCATCCTTGACCCGGTAGCCCTCGGCGTCGCGCTGGTTCCACCCGGCCTCATCGAGCAGCCGGTTGGCCTCGTCGATGCTGTAGTTCCACGAATTCTCCAGTGCCGCATCGTAGAACTGGGTGGCCGGGGTCAGGATGCTCCAGGACCGGCTGTAGACGCCGAAATAGATCGAGGACAGGATCGCGTCGACATCGGTCGATCGCTGCAACGCCCGGCGGACGCGTGGGTCCTGCCAGGGACCCCGCCGCGTATTGATGTAGACGCCGTAGCCGGTGCCCTGTGCGTCGTAGCGGGTGTACCGAAGCGAAGGATCCGCCTTCAGGTCGCTGACGTTCTGCGCGGGCACCGACAGCAGTCCGTCGATCTGGCCGCTGGTCAACGCCCCGATGCGGGTCGAGTTCTCCGGCACGAAACGGAACTCGACACCATCGAGGTGCGCGGGTCCCGCATGCGCCGAAGTCGCAGGGGCCCAGTCGTATCCGGCGAACTTGGCGAGGCTGACGCGCTGCTGCGCGGTATGCCCGGCAAAGGTGAACGGACCCGACCCGACCACGTGATCGCAGAGCTTGCCGGCGTTGTCGGCGAAGTTCTTCGGCGACTGGATACCCAGGGCGGTGGTGCTCGCCGACGCGAGGAACGGCTGGAAGGGCTCGGTGAACGCCACTTCGACGGTGTGCTCGTCGATCACGGTCGACCGGCTGTACGGTCCCAGCAACGTTGCCGCCCATTGGGATTTGGTGTTCGGATCGACGATCCGGTCGAAGTTCGCCTTGACCGCGGCGGCATCGAGCCGGGTGCCGTCATGGAACACCACATCGTCGCGCAGGGTGAAGACGTACCGCGTCAGGTCATCGCTGATCGTCCAGCTCTTCGCCAGCCAAGGGTGGAAGGTGTTGTCATTGCCCTGCGCCACCAGGGAATCCACCACACCGCGATCGATCAGGGCGGTGGCGTCGGCGGGACTCACCCCCGGGTCCAGGCAACTCGGCTCCGAGGGCAGCGCGAAACGCAGCGTGCCGCCGGCCACCGGCGGCCCGTCCGATCCCCCGCCATCCGTACCCGGGGAGCAGCCCGCGACCAACGCGGCAGCGGTCAACAGGGCGGCCAGCGGCCACACGGTTCTACCCATCATGGTTCGCAGTGTTGTCGCCGCCGATGCAGCCGCACTCCGGCGCCGCTGGAGGAACGCTGGAAGGCATCCGGCGCTTGCTGGACAGCGTTGCGCGGCAGTCGTTTTGCTGGATCGCGTGAATACGCGAGACAGGACGGGTGTGCGATGAGAGCGGTAGTGACCACCGGCGACCGGCAGACGCCGACGCGGCTGATCGAGGTCGACGAGCCGACGCCGGGGCCCGGTGAGGTGCTGGTCCGAGTGCGGGCCATCGGGATCAACCGGGGTGAGCTGACTCGAGCGGAGCGACTTCCGGCTGGATCCCGGCTCGGCTGGGACATTCTCGGCACGATCGAGGACGCCGACGCGGACGGGCCGGCGCACTCGCGGGCCGTCGTCGCGCTCGCGCGCGGCGACGGGTGGGCCGATCGGGTCGCCGTGCCGCGCCGCGACGTCGCGGTCATCGACGACCCCGGCGCGGCCGTCGATCTCGCCGCACTGCCCGTGGCCGGGTTGACCGCGCTCGCGGCCATCCGACGAGCCGGGCCGATCATCGGCAGGACCGTGCTGGTCACCGGAACGAGCGGCGGCGTCGGTGGGGTGCTGGCGCAGCTCGCGCACGCTGCCGGGGCCGAGGTGCTGTCGGTCCGGCACCGGTTCACCGGCGCCGGACTCGATGTCGTCTCTCCCGAAGGCGAACCGACCGCACCGCGGCCGGTCGACGTCGTGTTCGACAGCGTCGGCGGACCGACGCTGCAGGCGGCGTTCGAGCTGCTGAAACCGCGAGGCGTGCTGGTGAGTTTCGGCAATACCGTCCGCGCGCCGCTCGAGCTGCCGGTCGATTGGGGACATCGGCGGCCCGGGGTGAGTCTGAGCTATGTGAACCTGTTCGACGAACTCGACGCCGGGACCGGGGCCGCCGACGATCTGCTCTGGCTCGGACGACGCTGGGCCGCAGGGGATTTGAGCCTCGCCGTGAACCGAACCGGGCCGCTGGACACGCTCGACGACACACTGTCCGCGCTCCGGGAGCGGACCTTTCACGGCAAGGCGGTCCTGCACTGGTAGCAGGCCTCAGAACGCGAGGCCGCCGTTCACCTCGAGCACATGGCCGTTGACGTAGTCCGAGTCCGGACCCGCAAGGAACCGGGCCACACCGGCGATCTCCTCGGCCCGCCCCGGCCTACCCGCCGCGATGGTCGGTAGGTACCGGTCCCACACCGGTGGATTCGCGATGAGATCGCGCCCCATCCCCTCGTCGATGAAACCGGGAGACAGGGCGTTCACCAAGATGGATTGCGGCGCAAGCTCTATCGCCGCAATGCGAACCAGGGTCTCGATGGCCGCCTTGCTGATCGAGTACGCGCCCGCTCCCGGCGCGATCCGCTGCGCCAGGGCCGACGACAGGGCGATGAACCGGGCGGACCCGGAGTCGGCCAGATAGGGCACCGCCGCCTGCAGGGTGAGAAACGTTCCGACGACATTGGTTTCGAGCACCGTGGTGAAATTCGCGGGCGGCGTGACCGCCAAGGGGCCGGGGCGGCTCACGCCGGCGTTCGCGAACACCACATCGACACCGCCGAGCCTGCTGCCGGCCTCGGCGAAGGCCGCCGACAGCTGCACGGCGTCGGTGACATCCGCTGTCACGGCGCTCCCGGCGGGATGCTCCTGAATCCACTGTGTCGCAGTCGATTCCCTGCCGACGATCACTACGCGCGCGCCGTGGCGGAGCAGATCCTCGGCCACCACTCGGCCCAGCCCGCGGCCACCCCCGGTGATCACGATGCGGCGTTCGGCCAGACCATTCGGCTGCACAGTCATTACTTCTCCTCCAGGTGGACAGTCGTCGCTCGACTGTGCCCACACCCGCCCGACAACCGCCTACAGGATCGCTGGAGCAGTCGATTCCAGTGGTCCTCCAGCATTCGTCGGCGTCGCCTCCAGCAGCCGATGCGAGTGTCGACGCCACTGACACGAAGTCGTGGCGATCGCCAGCAGTTGTTCCGAACTCGAAAGGATGGAACATGGCATACGTTGGGGCGCAAGCAAAGACAACAAAGACGCACGGACCGCGCCGGGTCGCGATCACGGGAATCGGCATACTGGCCCCCGGAGCGGTCGGCACCGGCCAGTTCTGGGACCTGCTCACCGCGGGCCGCACCGCCACCCGCCGGATCAGCTCGTTCGACACCGGCGGCTACCGGTCCCGGATCGCGGGCGAGATCGACTTCCGGCCCTACGACCACGGATTGAGCCGGCGCGAGGAGCGGGCCTGGGATCGGGTCACCCAGTTCGCGGTCACCACCGCCCGGGAAGCATTGCAGGACAGTGGATTCGATCTCGGCCGTGTGGACCCCGCGCGGATCGGCATCAGCATCGGCAGTGCGGTCGGGTGCACGACGGGCCTGGAGCGCGAGTACTCCCTGGTCAGCGATCAGGGCCGGGAATGGCTGGTGGACCCGGCCTGGGCGGTGGCGCAGCTCTTCGACTACCTGGTGCCCAGTTCCATTGCCGCGGAACTGGCTTGGACGATCGGCGCCGAAGGACCCACCTCGGTGGTCTCCACCGGTTGCACGTCCGGGCTGGACGCGGTCGGCCACGGCGCCGATCTGATCCGCGAGGGCGCCGCCGATATCGTCGTGACCGGCGCCAGCGAGGCCCCGATCTCACCGATCACGGTGGCCTGCTTCGATGCCATCAAGGCCACCAGCCCCAACAACGACGACCCGGAACACGCGTCGCGTCCGTTCGACCGGGATCGGGACGGCTTCGTCCTCGGCGAGGGTTCCGCGACCCTGATCCTCGAGGACTGGGACCGGGCCCGCGCCCGAGGCGCGCACATCTACGCCGAGTTCGCCGGATTCGCCACGCGCGGCAATGCCTTTCACATGACCGGCCTGCGGCCCGACGGAGTGGAGATGGCCGAGGCCATCGGCGCCGCGCTGAACCAGGCCCGGGTGGACCCCACCGCGGTCGACTACGTCAACGCCCACGGCTCCGGAACCAAACAGAACGATCTGCACGAGACCGCCGCGGTGAAAAGGGCGCTGGCCGATCATGCCCGGCGCGTTCCCATGAGCTCCATCAAGTCCATGATCGGGCATTCGCTCGGCGCCGTCGGCTCCCTCGAGCTGGCCGCCTCGGCGCTGGCCATCGACACCGACGTCATCCCGCCGACCGCCAACCTGCACAACCCGGGCCCCGGCTGCGATCTCGACTACGTGCCGCTGACCGCGCGCGGCCAGCGCACCGACACCGTGCTGAGCGTCGGCAGCGGATTCGGCGGATTCCAGAGTGCCGCAGTGCTGGTCGCGCCATGACCGGACTCGCGGCCACGGTGGAGCCCGCCGTCACCGGCATCGGCGTTCACGCGCCGACCGGAGTCACCGTGGCGGACTACTGGCGCAACACCCTCGCGGGGCGCTCGGCGATCGACCGGATCACCCGCTTCGATCCCAGTCCGTACACCGCCACCCTGGCCGGGGAGATTCGCGACTTCGACCCCTCGCCGCTGTCCGGCCGCCTGCTTCCGCAAACCGACATTTCCACCCGGCACGCCCTGGTGTCCTCCGACGCCGCGCTGCGCGACGCCGGCATCACCCCGGACGACCGGGACGACTTCGAACTCGGAGTGGTCACCGCCAGCACCAGCGGCGGCTTCGAGTTCGGGCAGAAGGAGCTGCAGAAACTATGGGCCCAGGGCAGTCGCCATGTCAGCGGGTATCAGTCTTTCGCCTGGTTCTACGCCGTGAACACCGGGCAGCTCGCGATCAGGCACGGCGCGCGCGGACCCTCGAGTGTCGTGGTGGCCGACCAGGCGGGCAGCCTCGACGCGGTCGGTAAGGCCCGCCGGCTGGTGCGCGCGGGCACCCCGCTGGTGCTCACCGGCGGTTTCGATTCCGTACTCTCGCCGTGGGGCTGGCTGGCCACACTCGCCGCGGGCAATGTCAGCACGAGCACCGACCCGAAACGGGCCTACCAGCCATTCGCCGACACCGCCGAGGGTTTCGTACCCGGCGAAGGCGGCGCCTTGACCGTCCTCGAACATCCGGACCGGGCACGCGACCGCGGTGCGCGCGTCTACGCCCACATCAGCGGGTATGCCAGCGGATTCGATCCTCGGCCCGGCTCACCGCGGCCACCGGCGCTGGCCCGGATCATCCGGGCCGCGCTCGCCGACGCCCGCGTTGTGCCCGGCGAGATCGGGGTGGTGTTCGCCGACGCGGCCGGAGTCCGCGAACAGGACGATCACGAAATCGCCGCGCTCGACACGGTATTCGGCGCGAACAGGGTCCCGGTGACCGCCCCCAAGACCGGGACCGGACGACTGTTCGCGGGCGGCGGGGCGCTCGATATCGCCGCGGCCGCCCTCACGCTGGACAGCCGCACCATCCCGCCCACCCCCGGCCTCGAGCACTATCCCTGTCCCACCCGCCTGGACCTGGTCCGGGAGCCGCGTGAGCTGACCACGCCGGCCGCGCTGGTGCTCGCCCGCGGTGGGCGCGGGTTCACCTCGGCGGTGGTCCTGCGCGGCGTCCGATGAAAACCCCACTCCCCCAACAGCACCCGACCGAGAAGGGAGGCACATGGTGTCTGCCAACCCAGCCGTGACCACCGATCAGCTGCGCGAGGTACTGCAGCGGGTCGCCGGCGAAGACGAGACCATCGACCTGAGCGGAGACATCACCGATCGCTCATTCGAGGACCTGGGATACGACTCCCTCGCGGTCCTGGAACTGTCCAACCAAATTGAAATCCGTTACGGGATAACGCTTCTCGACAGTTCGGTAGTCGACGCCGTGACCGTTCGAGACTTTCTCGAGCTGGTCAACACCACCCTCACGGAGGGCGCCGGCCAGGACGCCGGTGCCTCCGATCCATCCTCAGGAGCACTCGCATGAGCAAGCACGCCATTGTCACCGGCGCCACCAGCGGAATCGGCCTCGAGATCGCCCGCACGCTGGGCCTGGCCGGATATCAGGTCTTCATCAACGCCCGCGATGCGGGCAGGGTCAAGAGCACGGTCGAGGAGCTGAGCGCCGAAGGCATCACCATCGACGGCATCGCCGCCGATGTCCGATCGACCGACGACGTGCGGGCCTTCGTCGCGGCGGCGGTCGCGCGGTTCGGACCGGTCACGGTGCTGGTCAACAACGCGGGCCGCAACGGCGGCGGCGTCACCCGGGACATCGACGACTCGCTGTGGCAGGACGTGCTCGACATCAACCTGAGCGGAACCTTCCGGGTGACGCGAGAAGTGTTGTCGCACGGAGGAATTCTCGACGCACAGGACGGCCGCATCATCAATATCGCCTCGACGGGCGGCAAGCAGGGCGTGGTGCTCGGCGCGCCCTATTCCGCGTCGAAACACGGCGTCATCGGATTCACCAAGGCACTCGGACTGGAACTGGCCAAGACCGGGGTGACGGTGAACGCCGTTTGCCCAGGATACGTCGAAACCCCACTGGCCGAACGGGTCCGGCGCGGCTACGCCGAGGTGTGGAACACCACCGAGGCCGCCGTGCTCGAGAAGTTCGAGGCCAAGATCCCGCTGGGGCGATATTCGACTCCGCTGGAGGTCGCGGGACTGGTCGGCTATCTCACCACGCCCGCCGCCGCGCCGATCACCGCGCAGGCCATCAATGTCTGTGGCGGACTGGGCAACTACTGAGCCACCGAGAGATCAGGAGGTGGCTCGGATGAGCCTCCATCACACCGAACACACCATCACGATCGCAGCGCCGGCCCAGGTCGTGCACGACGCGCTGCGCTCGGTCGTCGACTGGCCCGACATCTTTCCCCCGACCATCCACGCCGAGACCCTCGAGCACGACGCCTCCGGCGACCACATCCAGCTGTGGGCCACCGCGAACGAGTCGCTGAAGACCTGGACCTCGCGCCGCACCTTCCACCCCGAACAGCGCCGGATCACCTTCCGGCAGGTGGTCTCCGCTCCCCCGGTCGCCGCCATGATCGGGGAATGGGTGGTGCAGGAGATCGACGCCGACAGCAGCCGAGTCCTGTTGCTGCACAGCTTTTCTCCCGACGACAGCGCGGGAGCTCGGGAATGGATCGAGGCCGCGGTCGACACCAACTCGACCCGGGAGCTCGAATCGCTCAAGTCCGCGGCCGAGGCGCTGGCCCGGCGACCCGAGGCCACCGTCACCTTCGCGGACTCGCTGTGGATCGACGCCGAACCGGCGCGGGTCCGGGAATTCATCGACCGCGCTGACCTGTGGGCGGAGCGACTCGCCCACGTCGACGCCGTCACTCTCACCGAACCGGTACCCGGACACCAGTTTCTGAGCCTGGACACCCGGACACCGGACGGCGACGTCCACACCACCGCCTCGTGGCGCGTGGTCCTCGACTCCGGCGACATCGTCTACAAGCAGACTCGGCTGCCCGCGCTGCTCTCCCTGCACCGCGGTCGCTGGAATTTCACACCGCGCGACGGGGGGACGCTCGCGACCTCCGAGCACACCGTCGCCCTCATCACCGAGGCGATCCCCTCGATCCTCGGCACGGGCAAGACCCTCGCCGATGCCACGGCCTTCATTCGAAACGCCCTGGGCCGCAATTCCCTGTCCACCCTCGAGAACGCGAAGAAATGGGCCGAATCCACCGAACGGGGCTCCGATGTCCGACGCTGACCGCACCCGACAGCTCTATGTCGACCTCCAGCAGTTCTATGCCGCGCACCTGCGCCTGCTCGACGACGGGCGCGTCGACGAATGGGCGGCCGAGTTCGAACCCGACGGGCTGTTGATCCATCCGCAGCGGGCCGCCACCCACACGGGGCGGGCCGAGATCGCCGACGGGCTGCGCCGCACCGCGGAGCGACTCCGCGCCGCGGGCCTCGTGCGCCGCCATTGGCTGGGCAACCTGACCATCGAAAACGACGGCGCGGCAACAGGAATCATCCGCACCCGCTTCTACTCCCTGGTCGTCGAAGCCGGCCCCGGGCAGTCGCCGCGGCTGCACCTGAGCACCGATATCCGCGATCACCTCGTTCCGCACGGCACCTCATGGCTGGTCCGCGAACGCAGCATCACCCACGACCCCATCCTCACCACCCCGAATTGAAAGTCATCCTCTTGCACAAGAACATCGGCCTCGCCCTGCTCACGGCCACCGCCCTGACCGCCCTACCCGCCGCCGCACACGCCGACTCCGGCGCCACACAAGCGGATTCCGGCACCACCGGCCGAGTCGACTACACCGCCGTCCGCACCGACAGCGCGCTGACCATCACCACCGACGCCGGCTCCCTGGTGAACGACCACGGCACCTTCAAGATCGAAGCCGCCGACGGCACCACCCTTGCCGGCACCGAATTATCCTTCCGCGTAGACGATTTCGTCTTTCCCATCACCGCCGACATCACAAACCGCACCGCCGTCCTCACCCCCCGCTTCGACCTCGACCACGCGGTCTACCAACCCGTCGCCCTCCCCTACGAGAACCAGGCGCCCTGGAAGAACGAATACGACCGCGAACAAGCCGCCTGGGCCCGGCTCGGCACCACCCTCGTCACCGGCGCCGCCATCGGCACCCTGGTAGGTGGCCTGGGCGGTGCCGCCGTCGGCTGCCTCCTGGGCGGCGCAGCAGGCGCAGCCGCCGCCTCCGCCACCATCGTCGGCCTCTTCGGCCCTTTCCTCCCCGCCGCCGCCGTCGGCTGCATCGGCGGCATCGCCGCCATCGCCCCCCTCGGCACCGTAGCCGGCCTGCTCCTCGTCACCGCCCCGGTAGCCATCCTCGCCGCCGCCCAATACTTCACCACGGTCAATTCCCCTTTCCAGGGGCATTGATCCGACCCGGCGATTTGCCACATGGAACGGCCGCTTACCTGCCCATTTCGGTCGACGTGAATCACGTCCTGCACAGGTAGGCGGTGACCAATCCAAGGCGGCAACAGCACAGATGCTCCTTGGTTCCCACGACGAGCGGATGGCGACCGGCGAGTTCGCCTGGGGGACACCGACCCCGTCCGGATCGACAATCCGGACGGGGTCTTCGCCGTCCATCCGCAGGGATGGGGTCGACGCTCGCGTGGGATCCGGGTGACCTGCCGGGCGCTGTATCGGCGAACGTCCGGCAATTGCCGAAAAACCAAGCACTTGTTAGGGTTTCGAGATGGAACTCTCTGGTCCGGTGGCTGGTCCGTTCAGCCTGATCTCGACGTTCTTCTCACTGCCCGATGTCGGTTACGTCGCCGAGGAGTACTTCCTGTCCGGCACGGCCGCGTCCTACCGCCTGACCGGCTCGGCCGGTAATGACGGGCAGTGGGCGACCGAGCCGGGCAGGGTCGCACCGTTCACGACCAGACTCGTGGTGTACCGGCCGATCGAAGGCTACCGCGGAACCGCTGTCGTGGAGTGGCTCAACGCGTCCTCCGGTGCGGATACGCCGCCGATCTGGCTGCTGGCACACCGGCATCTCATCCGTGCCCGGATGGCCTGGATCGGGGTTTCCGCGCAGTACGCGCCGATTCACGGCGGCGGCGGCATGGCAGAGAGGGACGACACCTGGAACTCGGTCCGGAGGCCGCCGCTGAAGCAGTCGGATCCGGTGCGGTACGCCGATCTGTCGCATCCTGGCGACGCCTATTGCTACGACATTTACCGGCAGGCGGGAGAACTGGTTCGCAGGCTGGTGCCAGGGACCCAGCAGGTGCTCGCGGCCGGGCAGTCGCAATCCGCGGCCATGCTCGTGACGTATGTGAATGCCATTGCGCCGCACGGCTCGCCCTACGACGCGTACCTCATCGACGGGCGGCCCGGCCGCCCTGCCACGCTGACCGGCCGGGTGGGAGCCGTTGCACTGAACGGAGGTACGCGAGTGCGCGCGGATTCGACCGCGCCGGTGCTCGCACTCCAGACCGAGACCGATGTGGTCGGCTTCATGCGTTCGATCGACTCCCGCCAGCCCGACTCCGACTATTTCCGGCTCTGGGAGCTGGCCGGCGCCGCGCACGTGGACTCCTACAGCGTGGGAGCATCTTTCACCGACTCGGGCACCTTGACGGCAGCGGAACTGGCCGAGCGGATGGCGCCTCGCCGCAATCCACTGGGCGTCGACTTCCCCGAGCCGATCAATTCCGGGCCACAGCATCACTACGTCCTGCAGCGAGCAATCGCCGCGCTGTCGGAGTGGGCCGATGGCGGACCTGCTCCCGCGCGCGCCGATCGGCTCAGCGTGTCTGCCGGGGAACTGGTGCTGGACGTACATGGCAACGCGCTGGGCGGCGTCCGCACACCGTGGCTGGACGTACCGTTGGCGGTGCTGTCCGGGCTCGGACAGGAGGGCGGCGGCCCGGCGATCATGTTCGGCTGCACGCGACCGCTCCCAGGCCCCACTCCGGACAACTACCTCGAGGCATTTCGAGCGGCAACCGGCGGGGCGGTGGCGGCAGGTTTCCTGCTGGCCGAGGACGTACCGGAAATCCTTGCCATGGCAGTCGCAAATCAAGCGCTGAGCAACCAAGGACGCATCCCGCCAGCCACTACCGACCAAGTTGGTGGTCAGGGCGCGAGAACTTGAGGCGTCGGTGATCTCGAACCTGATGCTCGCGTCGTCTCTCTGGTTGACGACGAAGTTGTTGAAACCGAGCGGAACCAAAGGGTCAACGCGCAAGAAGCGGGTGATTGGTCTCAGGTGTGGGTGGCACCGTCGATGCGGATCTCTGTGCCGCTGATGAAGCGGCCGTCATCGGAGACCAGCATGGCGATGACACCGGCGACATTCTCTGGACCTGCCAACTCTTTCGGATTGTCCTGCGGGACAACGGCAGCCAGGCGGCCGAAAAGCGACCAGTCGGAGTCCTTCGGGAGGTAGCCGGGGGTGGCGTCGGTGATGCCGGACTTGATGCCGCCGGGCGCGACACTCACCGCGCGCAGACCCTGCTTGCCGTATTCGAGAGCCAGAGTGTGGGTGAGGCTCTGGATGCCGCCCTTGCTGGCGGAGTACGCGGCCATATACGGGTGCGCGAAGCTCGCCGAGGTGGAGCTGAAGTTGACGATCGTGCTGCAGGAGTTGGCGAGCAGGGCCGGCAGGGCCTCGCGGATCACCAGGAACGTGCCGGTCAGGTTCACGTTCATGATCTGGTTCCACAGCTCCAGCGACGTCTCATGGGTATGGCCGGCGCGAAGGATGCCCGCGGCATTGACGAGAGCGTCCAGGCCACCGAGGAATTCGACAGCGCTCTCGACCCCCGCGATGACCTCGGTCTCGTTGGCGACGTTCATCTCGAGCGTGGTGAACCTGGCATCGACGCCCGCTTCGGCGGCTTGCTTGCGAGTCAGCGCCAGCCCCTCGGCACCGAGGCCGGCGCCGACGACGACCGCGCCCTCGGACAACAGGCGAAGGACTGTGGCCTGGCCGATACCGGATCCGGCACCGGTCACCAAGATGCGGCGCCGCTCGAGACGGTTCATGGGGACCTCTTCTTCGTCCTATGGCCTGTTTTTGGCACAAAATGCCGAAAATAGCCAATCGTGCAAGGAAATTCTCGAGGTGGGTGAAGTGTACCCATCCCACCTGTTCGCCGAAAAATGCTACGCCGCAACGACGTTCGACCCGATCCACGCGGCCGCGTGGATCGGGTCGCGAACCTTCTGCCGGCACTTCGCCAGCCGACAGCGGCGTACCGCCGGCGCACACCGCCGAGGACCTGGAACCCCGGCGGCAGTCCGCGCTCATTGCGCTACAACCAGCTCCGTCGATCAGCGATTCTTGATCTGCACAGGCAACCCATCCACCATCGAGGTGATGATGCGCATCCGATGCCGGGGTTCCCAGCCCGCGCGGAGTTGGAATGTGTACCGCTGCAATATCGCTGCCAACGCTGCAACGGCTTCGATGTTGGCGATACGGAAGCCGATGCATTTTCGCGGACCGAGGTTGAACGGGAGGTAGGCGCTCTTGTTGATCTTGTCCGTGAGGAAGCGGGTCGGATCGAACTTGTCCGGTTCGTTCCAGAATCGCGGATCGCGATGGATTCCGTACGGGGAGAACAACACTCGCGTGCCTTTGGGAACGAAGTATCCGCCAATTTCGTCGTCCTCGATCGCGGTGCGGACGTTGGCCATCGCCGACTGGATGCGCTGCCCCTCATCGAAGCATGCCTTGAGGTACGAGAGACGCTCCACGCTTGCGTATTCGATCGGCGCGCCGGCCAGCGAGTCGACCTCCTCGACCGCGCGCGCGAGCGCCGACGGGTGGCGAAGCAGCAGAGCGAGAGTCCATGCTGTGGCTTCGGTCGTCGTTTCGAATCCGGCGAAAATCATGCCGCTCACCTCTGAGAGGAGCTTGGCGTGTTGCAGATGCGGGCATTCCTCGGCGCTGATCTCCAACATCGCGTCCAGGAGATCCGGCTCTGCGCCGGGACCATCCGCTCGCCGCTGCGCGATATACCGCTCGAGATCGGAGTGCACGGCGGCGAGTCCGGCTTGTCCCCGTCGCTGGAAAGGGCGCGGCAGAAAGGCCGGGAGATCGTGCATCATCGCGCGATTGGCGGCGTAGCGGCTGTAATCCCGTGCAGACCGAATGTAGCTGTCCAATTCATCGGTCGCCATGGTCACCCCGAATACCGCGCGCATCAACCCGTCCATGACGACGGTGCCGAGTTCATGCTCGAGATCGACCCACTCCGCGGTATCGACGTACTTCGCCCACGCATCGACGCGGGCGGTGACCCCCGCGATCAGCTTGGGGGCGACTCGCTCCAACGCCTGCCCCGTGAAGTGTGGGTTGAGCGGTCGGCGGACCCGTTTCCATTCCTCGCCCTCCAGGAACGCCAACGGCAGCGGTTGACCGTCCATGAGTTCCTCGTAGGACTCGCCTTTGACGTAACGATGGTGGTGCCGGACCAGGATGTGGTCGATGTGATCCGGGTGGCTGACCAATGTCATCGGTGGTGCGTCGCGCCCCGGTACCGGCAAGGTGACCACGTCGCCGTAGCGGCGCGCCACTTCGGGCATGATCGCGTACGTCTCCCGACGCATGGCCACACCCAATTTCAACAGAGTGCCCAAACTTGGTCCCGGCGGCCGATTTTGGGCTGTTGGCCGCTGGGCGACCGATGAACCTCTACTCATCCCTGTCCTCAATTCACGATGATCAAGATCTTGTGTTCAGTTCCGACGCTTGTAAGACACGCACTAGTCGGCCACGCCGACTCCGGCCTTCTTGCCCGCAGCCGGAGTTGGCGCGGCAGAGGGCAGATCGGCGGAGACGAAGAACGCCGCAGCGATGGCGCAGACCACCAGCAGACCGACAGAGAGGTAGAGCGAATCGGACAGTGCCGAACTGTAGGGTGCTTTGACAAATTCGGGGAGATGGCCGCCCGCGCCGGACGAGCCACCGCCGGGCAGCGCATGTGCCGCCATGCGCGCGGCGAGCAGTGCGGCAATGCATGCGCTGCCGAGTGCCGAACCGAGCTGGCGGGTGGTGGCGTAGATGCCCGCCGCCGCCCCCATCTGCTCCAGCGGCAGGCTCCGCATCGTGGCCGCGGGCAGCGGTGCCCAGATGAAAGCGCTGCCGACACCGCAGACCACCGATGTCACGACCAACATCGGGATGGACCCGTGCGGGTTCGCGAGGGCGAGGAACCACCACACCCCGGCCGCGTACGCTACGAAGCCGAACATCAACAGATACCGCGGCGGCACCTTGTCCGACAGCCTGCCGACCACCGGCGACAACAAGGCGGACAGCAGTGCCAGCGGGGAGCCGACCAACGCGGCCTTGGTCGGGGACAGCTCGCGAACAACTTGCAGGTAGAAGAACGACGGCACCATCTGCGCGGTGGTTGCCGCGGTCAGCCCGCTGGTGGCGATATTGCCGAGCGAGAAATTGCGGTTCCGGAACACGCTCAGCGGTATCAGCGGCTCGATCTTGTTGCGGCCCTGGTTCACCAGGAACAGCGCGAGCACGGCCAGGCCGCCGAGGATCAGGCCCCAGACCCAGCCTGCCCAATGGTGATCGTTGCCCTCCTGGATGCCGATCACCAACGCGGTCATGCCGATCGCGACCATCACCATGCCCGGGATGTCGAATCGGTGCTTGCTGGTCGGAAGCACCGGAACCAGCCGCGCGCCCAACACCAACGCGATCACCCCGATCGGCAGGTTGACATAGAAGATCCACTGCCAGCCACCGCTGTCCACGAGCGCACCGCCGAACACCGGGCCGACCAGCGCCGCCACGCCGGCGACACCGCCCCACACGCCCATGGCCGCACCGCGCTTGTCCCACGGAAAGATTCGGCCGATCACCGCCATCGTCTGCGGCGCGATCAAGGCCGCGCCGAGGCCCTGAACCGCCCGGGCGGCGATCAGCGAATCGATGCTGCCCGCGAGGCCGCACCACAGCGAGGCCAGCGTGAAGACCGAAAGTCCCGCCAGATACAGATATTTCGGCCCGAACCGATCGCCGAGCCGGCCGGTGATGAGCAGCGGCACCGCGAAGGTGAGCAGGTACGCGCTGGTCACCCAGATGACCTTGGACAAGTCGGTGTGCAGGCCGGACATGATCGCCGGATTCGCCACCGCGACGATGGTCATGTCCAGCAGGATCATGAAGTAGCCCACGCACAGCGCACCCAGCGCCGCCCACGGGTTGCGTTCGGTTGACACAATTGACCTTTCTTTGTTCTGTTCCTTGTTCCGAGCAGTGCTGAGCGGTGCGGTGCGGCGGGCTACCAGGTCACGGGCAGCTCGACCAATTCGGCGGCCAGCATGTTCTCCTGGCGGCGCAATTCGGCAGCCGGAACCGCGAGCCGCATATTGGGGAACCGAGATATCAACTGGGAGAACACTTCCTGAAGCTCGATCCGCGCCAGCGGTGCACCGATGCAGTAGCGCAGGCCGTGTCCGAACGTCAGGTGCGCGGACGACCGGCGGGTCACATCGAATCGTTCCGGCTCCGGAAACGCCTCCGGGTCGAGGTTGGCGGCGCTGACATCCATGAGCACGAGATCGCCCTGACACACCGTGGCACCGTCGACCTCCATGTCGGTGCGCGCGTAGCGGGGCAGCTCGGGGCTGGCCTGGCACGGTATCCGTAACAGTTCCTCGATCGCGCTCGGCACCAGAGCGGGTTCGGCGACGAGCCGATGCCATCGATCCGGGGTGTCGAGGAGCGTCAACATCCCGTTGCTGATGGCGTTGACCGTCGTCTCGTGGCCGGCGAACAGCAGTGCCATCGCCAGCGCGGCCGCCTCCGCGGCATGCACTCCCGGGGTCGTCGCCAGCCGGGAGATGACATCGTCGCCGGGGTCCGCGCGCTTCGTGGCGACGAGTTCACACGAGTACGTGAACAGTGCGGACTGCCCCTGCTGGGCCCGTTCGTTGTCGCGAATGTCCCACGCCTGCTGTGTCCACACCCGGAACCGCTCGCGATCTTCCAAAGGCACGCCCAGCAATTCACACAGGACGAGGATCGGCAATGGCACCGACACCGCGGCGTGCAGATCCAACGGCAACGCCTGATCTGCGAGCGTGTCCAGCAACTCGCTTGTGAGCGCACTGATGCGGGGACGCAGTGTACGCATGGCCCTGGCGGAGAATTGTGGCTGCAACAGCGATCGCATCCGGGCGTGATCGGCGACCTCGGTCTCGAAATTGCCTACCGGCCCGAACAGCGCGACATCGCTGACCCGGGCCGCGGTCTCCGGCGTCGGATGGGCTCGGCCCAGCCGCTCATCGCAGAGCAGGCTGCGCACTTCGGCGTGACCGGTCGCGATCCATGCAGGATCGCCCATGGCGGTGTGTGTCTTGTACATGTCTACCCTTGCTGAATTTCCGGCAATCGAATAATCGGGATGCGGCGCTCACAGCGCTCCTGATAGACCCGGTAGAAATCGCGATCCGTCGTCACCGCCTCCCAGATCCGCGTGTACTCGACCCCGTCGACGACTTCCGGAACGGATCGGTATTCGCTATCACGCAGGCGCACAAGGACATTCGGGTTGACGTTGGTATCGGCAAGGTTCAAAAACCATGCCGGATGCTGGGGCGAGCCGACGAGTGAAGCGATGACGACCCGGCATCCATCGTGGTCTCGCCAGAACGGCAAGGCGGCCTTGCGTATCTCTCCGGTCTTGCGACCGACGGTGTGCAGGAGCAGGAAGTCCATCGCGGAGCTGATCCACACCTCCGGCGCGGTGGAGTTTTCCATCGCCGCGACATGCTGGCGGCTGATGGCCACCAATTCGTCGCGAGTGGGTTCGATGAACGGATTGTTTCGTTGACTGGTGCGCACGGGAATGCCTTCTATGCGAGAGATACCGGGAGTTCGGCCAATTGCCAGACCGCTGAGCCACTGGGCCAGCGAATGCCCTCGGGCGACACCGCGAGCTGCAGTGTGGGGTACTCGCGGAATATGGTGCTCAGCCCCACTTCCAGTTCCACCTTCGCCACCTGGGAGCCCAGGCAGTAGCTGGTCCCGTATCCGAAGGTCAGATGCTGCTTCTGGGAGCGCCCGAATACGATCTGATCAGGGTCTTCGAAGACGAGACCGTCACGGTTCGCGGCTCCTGTCGAGGGCATCACGTAATCACCGGCCGCCATGTCCATCCCGCCGAGGCTGATGGGCTCCCGGACCAGCCAGGGAATAGCTTCGCCGCCGCCGAGTGAAATCGTTCGGAGCAGCTCTTCGACCGCGCCCGGAATACGATCCGGATTCTCCTGCAAGGCGCTCCACAGATCGGGACGGATCAAGAGCTGGAACACCATCTTGCTCAACATGTGGGCGGTGGACTCGAATCCGGCGATAATCAGGCCGAACACGATCGTGACAACGTCCAGGTAGCTCAATCCGTCATGGCGGATGAAGTCCGAGACCACATCGTCCCCGAGGTTCTCGCCGCGCGCGGTGACCAATTCCATGACATATCGGCCCATGTCCTTCACGGCCGACTCGGCGTTCGCTTCCGCATTCGGAACGAAGTCGTCGGCCAGGAGAGCGCAGACCCATCCGATCAAGTTCGCGTCGTCCTCGGTGGGAATGCGTAGCAGCTCCCCGAGGACTCGAATGGAATAGGGCTTCGCCACGTCCGCCACGTAGTCGATGCCGACCCCTTCCCGCAGCGGGGAAAGCCGTTCGGTCATGATCGATTCAGCGCTGGAACGGATCGATCCCATTCGCCTGTTCAATTCCGCGGTGACGATCCTGCGCACCTTGAGGTGCACAGCGTCGTCCATCGTCGCGAGTCCTCCCGCGAAGAGCGGGCTCGCGGTGATTCGCGGCGCGTTTCCGGAACGGCTGAAAATCTTGCTGGAGTAGACGGTCCGGACGTCGTCGTATCTCGTCACCAGCCAGCATTGGCCGCCGTGCGGATATTCGAGCCGCACGGGCTGGTCCTGTTCGAGTGCGTCATCCAGTACCGGGTCCAAACCCAATGATCGCGCCCCGTCCGTGGGATAGCGATGAATTGGGCACCCGACAGCCAATCGATCCATGGTGAATCCCCCATTTATTTATGATGCGTGCGAAAGGCGCTCAGCCTTTGGCTACGAATTTCATCGGCTGATCGCTCGCCCCTAGCGATTTGGCATTGCCGTGGTTGACCAGATAGGTCAGGTGCGCGGAGCACTCCGACAGGGCCAACGGCCAGGAAATGGGCGGAATATCCGCCCATTTGACGGCCCAGGTCATTGCCACCGCGATATCCCAGAGGGTCCGCGGCTCACCATCGGACAGAACCTGCCGCACGTCGTCGAGCCGCAGCCGGTGGTGCACGGCCAGTTCTTCTATTCTGCGTGGCCAGTCGATGTCGACGACCTCGTGGGCCGGATAGATCGAGAAGCCGTCACCCGCCAGGGTTCGAAGCTTCTCCAGTGATTCCAGATAGCGGTTCAGTAGATCGTGCTCGTCGACCGGGAACACGAATTCCCCGACATGCGGGCTGGTCTTGGACAGCACATGGTCGCCGGTGAACACCGCCCGCTGCCGCTCGAGGATCGCGCCCATGTGGCCACCGGTGTGGCCCGGCAGCCACAGTGCGGTGAGACCGCCGGCCGCAGGCGTGATGACATCACCGTCACCGAGCTTGCGGTCCACCTCGGCCGACATGTACGCCATCGAGAAACTTCCCCCGCCTTGCCGGTAGGCCTCCAGCGCCGGCGTCGGCGCTCCGGCCGCCGCGAGATTGTTCAATTCCCACGACAAATGGGCTTCCGCCGATTCCTGGCTGCGTAGCTGATCCATGAGATCGGCGTCGATCTCGTGCATCGCGACCCACGCATCGGATTCGGCTTTCACCCGTCCGGCGAGGCCGGAATGATCGGGGTGGTGGTGAGTCAGAACTATTCCTTCTGTCTCACTAATTTCCCGGCCCAGCGCGGCCAGGCCGTCGGAGAGGGCCTGCCATGCCGTGTCGTCATCCCATCCGGCATCGATGAGAATATGCCCCCGCGTGCCTTCCAGTACATATACGCGGGTTGAAATTACGGGTAGCGACATTACTGGGACTTCGATAACTCCGATGAGTCCAGGGAGATCTGTCAGCGTGTTCCTCGCGGATACTTCATTGTCGCGCTGTTGATCTGAAGTCATTTCCCCAACCTTCTTCCGACCGCCCCGAATCTCATGGCACCCGACGAGTGGGTGATGAATCCATGTCCCGCAAGCAGTCTTACATGACAACCGATCATGGTCAAGCGTTTGCTTGGTTCGTCAATAGTGTTGCAGGACAACGTTGTTGACACAGATTCTGCGATTTCGCAAGCCGACAGGATTGACATAGATTTCGCGATTTCGCAAGCCGACGGAGTTGACATAGATTTCGCGACTTCGCAAGCGGGGAGACGCGTCCGGCGCCGTGATCTTCGCCCCATCGGGGCCGCGCGCCACCCAGCCGGCCGACGTTCCTATTACCCACTGTCGCAACTACTTTGGTCGCCTGGTCGCGTTGCGAGGTGGGGGAACATGCCTTACCGTGGGAACGTGCCCCACTCCGGTGACACGGGCATTCTCCTTCTGGGCGGGTCTCGCCCAAAGGGTGGGGATTCTTTCAGCACACGAGTCGGTCATGTACCGGCCTTCGGGAATTTCGCCATACGTCGGCGTTTCGTGGACTTCATTCATTCAAGGGGGACGTTGCATGACCATCGCGTACTTACTCGGCGGACAAATTCCGCTGGAGAAGACATTCGTCACCGACTTCTGCGTTCGATTCCCCGCTGTCCGTGAGGTATTCGAGCAGGCCGCGGACCGGACCGGCTTGGACGCGTCCGATCTGATCGCCGGTGCGTTCGACGGAGAAGGCGAGCTCGTCCAGAGCTTCGGTGCGGTGCGCCAGGCGGCGCTGATCATCGGCATGCACGACGTGCTGGCTGAAAGCGGCATCCGGCCGGATGCCATCGGCGGGCTCAGCCTCGGCGGTTTGGTGAGCGCCTGTCTCGCAGGCGGACTCGATCGACAGCAACTGTTCGAGATGCTGCACTACCAACGCCTCATTCCCGAGGTGCCGGCCGACTCGCCACCGCAGGGGATGGCGGTGGCCGCCCTGGCGGAAGGTGACGAGATCGAGAAGTACATCGGCCCCGTCCGGCCCGGGATCTACCTGGCCGCGGACTACGACGTCGTGCCCGGCGGCGACAAACGGGTTCTCGTGCTCTCCGGATATCGAGCGGAGTTGACCGCTCTCGCGGCCGAGCAACCGCGTCGGATCCGCATGCTCGAGGAGTACGTCGGCGCCTTCCACAGCCCGCTGGTGCAGCACGTCGCGGACTTCATGGCGAAGCATGTGTCCGGGATGACCTTCTACGATCCGAAGATCACCCTTTGCTCACCCCACCAGACCGGCGTCATCCAGACCGCCGACGAGGTTCGCGAGTTCTTCCTCACCAACTATCTCAACCCGGTCGGCGTCCGCTTTCTCCTGGACGAAGTCAACCGATTCGGCGCGGAGTCGGCCATCGGGCTGGGACCCGGGATGCCCCAGCGCCTCGTCGCCGAGCCACTCATATTGACCTCTGTCCTCACCGCGGACGACCTGGCCAACTTCTGAGGATCTATGGACATCAATTTCACTGCGGCACAACAACAGTTGCGAGCCGGACTCCGAGAGTACTTCGCCACCCTGATGACCGACGAGCGGCGCGAGGCGATCGCGGGCGGCCCCCAGGGCGAATACGGTCCCGGCGACGCCTTCAAGGAGATCGTCCGCCGGCTGGGCCGCGACGGATACCTCGTGATGGGATGGCCGAAGGAATACGGCGGTCAAGGCCTTTCGATGATCGACCAGATGATCTTCACCGAGGAAGCTGCCGTCGCCGGAGTGCCGATACCGTTTCTGACGGTCAACACGGTCGGCCCCACGATCATGCGTTTCGGCACCGAAGAGCAGAAAGCCTTCTTCCTGCCGAAGATCGCCGCGGGCGAATTGCACTTCTCCATCGGCTATTCCGAGCCCGAGGCCGGCACCGACCTCGCCTCGCTGCGGACTCGGGCGGTGCCCGACGGCGACGACTACATCATCAACGGCCAGAAGATGTGGACCTCGCTGGTCGAGTACGCCGACTACATCTGGCTCGCGACGCGCACCGACCCCGATGTCGCGAAGCACAAGGGTCTGAGCGTGTTCATCGTGCCGACCACGGCCGATGGCTTCTCCTGGACCAAGGTGCACACGATGGCGGGCGCGGGCACCAGCGCCACTTACTACTCCGACGTCCGCGTTCCCGCAACGTCGATGGTGGGCGGGCTCAACCGGGGCTGGAACCTGATCACCAACCAGCTCAACCACGAGCGGGTGGCCCTCTCGATCGCCGCACCGATGCAAGAGGCACTGCG
Source organism: Nocardia sp. NPDC004123 (assembly GCF_053603795.1). Taxonomy (NCBI): domain Bacteria; kingdom Bacillati; phylum Actinomycetota; class Actinomycetes; order Mycobacteriales; family Nocardiaceae; genus Nocardia; species Nocardia sp. NPDC004123. The sequence continues at coordinate 33,670 of NZ_JBSGGG010000012.1, read as the reverse complement.
TCAGGTTCACGTATGGGCGCAGGACACCGAACTCGCCGACGGCTCACGGGTCATCGACCAGGAGTGGGTGCGGCTGCACCTGGCGCGGGTGCACGCCAATACCGAATATCAGAAGCTCCGCAGCTGGAAAATGGCCTCCGACGCCGATACCGGCGAACTGGCCCCCGCCGAAGCCTCCGCCACCAAGGTATTCGGAACCGAATTCGCCACCGAGGGGTACCGGCTGTTGATGGAAGTGCTGGGCGCGGATTCGATCGTGCGATTCGATTCGGCCGGCACCCTGCTGCGCGGGCGCGTCGAGCTGTACCACCGTGCGTCGCTGATCAATACCTTCGGCGGCGGCACCAATGAGGTGCAGCGCGACATCATCGCCGCGACCGCTCTCGGCCTGCCGGTCACTCGTTAAGGACATCACATGGATTTCACGCTCACCGAGGCGCAGCAAGACCTTGCCGGGCTCGCCAAGCAGATTCTCGGCGACTGGTCGGACAAGAACGACAACAGCGTACGATCCGCTTCCGGACTCCGCGACGCGCCCGGCTTCGACGCGGACCTGTGGCGCACGCTGGCCGGTGCCGGTCTGCTCGACGCGGCGCTGCCGAAGTCTGTGGGCGGCAGCGGATTCGGCGTACTCGAGCAGGCGTCGGTGCTGATCGAGATCGGCCGGACCCTCGCGCCCGCACCGTACTCGAGCAGCATCGCCGTCGGTGCCTCCGCGATTGCCGAGTTCGGTGACGACAGCCTGATCGAGCGCTACATCACGCCGGTGCTGCGCGGCGACGCGACCATCGCCGTCTCGGTCGGCGACGGCTCCACCAGCCGAGCCTCCTTGCGCTGCACCGAAACCGACGCCGGCTGGACGGTGAGCGGCAGCCGAACCGTCGTCACCGCAGGCGCTTTCGCCACCACTTTCCTGCTCGAGGCCACCACCGCCAACGGCCCGGCATTGGTGCTGATCGACCGTGCTGCCGCCGGACTCACCACGACCGCGCAGCGTCTCGTCGATACCGACGACGCCGCGTTGCTGGAGCTGGACAATGTTGCCACCATCGTGCTGAGCCGGGCGGCAGGTGTCGAGTGGGCGCGCCGCCGTGCGACCTTGGCGTGGTGCGCGTGGCAGCTCGGGGTGTTGGAGAAGGCATTGGCGCTGACCGCCGAATACGCCCGCACTCGTATGCAATTCGACAAGCCGATCGGCTCCTTCCAGGCGGTGCGGACGCGACTTGCCGACGCCTACATCGACGTCGAGGCCGTGCGGTTGACACTCTGGCAAGCCGCCGCCCGCGAGGCCGCGGGTCTGCCCGCCGAGCAAGAGATCGCTACCGCGAAATTCTGGACGGCAGAGGCGGGCCATCGGGTGGCGCACACCGCAGTTCATATTCACGGCGGTGTAGGCATCGACACCGACGGGCCGATGAACCGGTACTTCGTCGCGGCCAAACGCGCCGAATTCAGTCTCGGCGGCGCCACTGCCCAGCTCCGCGTCCTGGGCAATCTTCTAGGGCGCTGCTAATTGCGGTCGTCATCGACCAGTAGACCCGAGATCCAGCCTGATCCCACGACTGCGCTCAGGCCGCACGCCGTCGTTCCGCATCCAGGTTCGCTTGATAGCCGCCGCCGCTGGACGACACTCACACCGGGGCATACCAAGCGGTGATCGCCATGCCTACCCCCGTCGGCCGTCCGTTGTGGGAAATCGCGGCCGACTTCGAGACCGAGCTCAACGTGCGAGTGCAACAACCGGCCGACCTGGACGAGGTCGAGCCTGAGCGGAATCGGAATTGCCGATCGCTCAGAGTGTGGCCTTCTCGGGTTGGGTGGTCACCACGATGACCGTGGTGGTGCCGGATTCCAGCGCGAGGCGGAACTCCTTCTCGAGGTCTCCGGCGGAGGTGACGTCGACGGAATGGCAGCCCAATCCTCGTGCCACGGAGGCGATATCGAGACCGGGGAGGTCGAGTCCGGGGACACCCGGTGTCTGTTCCAGAGCGGCAAAGGATTTGAGGATGGAGTACTCGTGGTTGCGCATCACGACGTACACGATCGGCACCTTGTGTTGTACCGCGGTCCACAGCGATTGGACCGAGTACTGGAACGAGCCGTCCCCGATCAGACCGATCACCGGGCGCGTGACGCCACGGTCGCGGTCGCCCAGTGCGACACCGACCGCAGCCGGTGCGGCCCAGCCGATACCACCACTGGCAGTGGCGAACATCGAGTCCGGCTCCACGGCGGGCAGCCAAATGGCGTGCTGGGCCATGGTCGAGGTGGACTCGTTGACGAAGACGGCGTGTTCGGGACGGACTTCGCTGAGAGCCGCGTAGACCTCGGCAGGCGTGAGCGTCCCGTTCGACGTTTCCGGCAGCCTCCGGTCGCGCGGCATGGGCTTGGGCACCTCACGGCCGGCGCCGTCGCCCACCAGTTCGGTGAGAAGCTCGATCGACAGCCGGGCATCGCCGAGGAGGCTGTCCCCGACACGGGCGGCCGCGGCAATCCCCGGATCGTCGGTGATCTGCAGCAACTCGGTTCCGGCGGGCAGGATGTCGCCGGGTACGTAGGGGTAGTAGCGGAAGACCTCGGCCCCGATCACCACGACGAGATCGTGTCCGGCCAGCCGTTCGCCGATGGCCTTGACCGACATACCGACCAACCCCTGGAACAACGGGTGGTCCTCGGGGAAGGAGGCACGATCCGGAAGCGGAGGACTGTACACCGCAGCCCGCAACTTCTCCGCCAGCGCGATGCCGGCGTCCCACCCTCGGGCCCGGTCCACGTCGGGCCCGAGGATCAGGGCCGGCCGCCGACTCACCGTGATGCGCTCGGCGAAGCGCCGCAGCCGCTCCGGGTCGGGCGCGTAGGTCGTGCTGACATCCCGCAGTACCGCGGGCCCTTCCAGCGGCTGGTTCCAGTCGTCGAGCGGAATGGACAAGAAAACAGGTCCGGCAGGAGGCTGCACGGCCATCGCGTAGGCACGCATGAACGCTTCGGGCACGGCCTCGGCGCGTGCGGGCTCATAGGACCACTTCACCCACGGCCTCGGCATCGCCACCGCGTCGCGGTTACTCAGGTACGGGTCGCCGATCAACAGCTCGCGGTGCTGCTGACCGGCCACGACGATCAGCGGCGTGTGTCCGTGATAGGCCGCGACCAGGTTGCCGATGCTGTTGCCCAGCCCCGCCGAAGAGTGCAGGTTCACCAGCGCAGGACGCCGCGTGGTCTGGGCGAAGCCGTCCGCCATAGCGATGACAGACGCTTCCTGCAGCCCCAGAACGTAGGTGAAATCATCCGGGAAGTTCTTGAGAAATGTCTCCTCGGTCGAACCCGGATTACCGAAGATCGTTGTCAGGCGCAGCGACCTCAGCAAATCGTATGTGACGCTCTGTACGGACGATTTCGTGGCCATGATGATCGATCAGCCCCTTTCTCCGGTGGGCGTCGGCAATTGAGCGTGCTATCCATGCGGGCGCGGGATCAGCGGACGAAGAATTTCGCCCAGGGATCGTCGGCTCGTGCGGTCCAGTAGTTGCTGAACAGGAACTGTGCTGCCGCGATGTCTGATGGCGCCGGCTCTTCAGTTCTCGGGGGAAGCTCACGCTTCGGTGCCGGTCGCGCGAGCCCCTTGATCACTTGCTCGAAACCGGCCGGGGTGTAGCCGTTGAGCACACGGCAGACATCGCTCGTGACATTGAAACTGTGCACGGTGCCCCGAGGAATCCACAGCGAGTCACCATCTTGCCCCGACGACGTTTCGCCCTCGAGTTCGAAGTCGACGGTGCCGTCGAGGACGAAAAACCACTCGTCGACATTGTGCACGTGCTTGGTATGTGCGCCAGAGTCTTTCGGCATCCACTGCTCGGTGACCGAAAACACGCCCCCGGTTTGACGGGCCTCCAGCAGCGGAATCCACAGCAGATCGAGCATCCAGAACGCCGGTGCGTCTCTTCCGCTGCTCAAGAGGGCGGGAAGTTGTGCCTCGAAGAACGACGGTGTGGTGGGGGTCATCGGCCTGCCTTCCAGAAGGTGGAGTCAAACCAAATGGACGGGAGCGAAGTCAGCTGTCTTCGGTACCGGCTTGGTCGGCGGGGGCCGTCAGCGGTGCCTCGTCTTGCCCGATTTGCCTCATCAGCGCGTCGATATCGGTGTAGTCCCAGACCTCGGCGAACTTGCCGTCTTCGAGGTGATAGAGAGTGAACTCCGAAATAGTCACCCGACGACCGGTCGCCTCAATTCCCTGGAAAGTCCCCCGGTGGGTACCGGTTACCGTGAAGTGCACCGCGATATAGTCGCCGTCGACGACGAGGTGCCGCATCTCCCAATGCCAATCAGGAAATCCGGAGACAAGAGGTGAGAATTGCGCCGTAACAGCGGCTGGATCCATAGGAACGTCATCGACTTTGATGGTCGATGTATAAAACGACGCCATACCATCAAAATTGTGCTCATTACAGTATCCGAGATAAGACAGGTACAGGGATCGGTTTTCGTTGTCCTGGGTCACCATATGCTCGCCGCCTCACGTGGTCGACTCACTTACCCTCGCAAGCATCCTAGCCTCGATCATTCTTGCGGGTGTGGCCAGCCGTCCCGTGTCGGCCGGCGACTTCCAGGTTCCAAGGGCTTCTACCGAATCATGTTCCCTACCAGCAGTTTTCAGAACCACGCTTCAATCAGAACCTTTGGCAGGTACGCATCAATCACGTCCGCGTTGCCCGCTCATACTGAGACGCGAAATCCTCTGTCTCGTCGAGGATTTCGCGTCTCGTATTTCCGAACCCGAATTGAACCCCCACCAGGACAGGGAGGGGTCAACGGGTGGATCGAGATTGGGTCATCGGGTCCAGATCGGCCCGCGTGCCTCGTATTCCAGGATCTCCTCGACGCGGGTCGCGGTGTCGGCGCTCAGCTCGCGGTGCACCAGCCACAGGGCCAGGTCGATCCCCGAGGCTATACCGCCCGCTGTCACCAGATCACCGTCGTCGACGACGCGCGCCTGCGTAAGGACGCCACCTTGTTGTTTCAGTGTGTCGAGAGCACCGTGATGGGTTGTGCAGGGTCGGCCGTTGATCAGCCCGGCTGCACCCAAAAGCATTGCGCCGGTACACAATGAGCTGATCGTCAGTCCGGCGCGGGGCGCAGCAGCCAGGGCTTCGGGTAGGACGCCACGATTGATCTCGGCCCAGACGCCCGGGGCGTCGCGGTGTGTGTAGCCGCCGCCGGGTACGACGAGCACATCGGCATTCTGGGGTGCCCACGGTTCGGTGACTTGCACGACGGTTCCGTAGGAAGCGCGGATCGTCCCGGGTTGACCGGTAGTCACGTACCGCAGGTCCACGCCGCGCTCGGCGAGCATGGCGGCGAGCGAGAACACCTCGAAGGGTCCGATGAAATCCTGTTCTTCGACACCGTCGAACATGACGATATGGACGCGAAGAGGCCCGGCTGGGCCTTGTCCGTCCGCCTTCGCTTCCGGTGCGCCGATCCTGGGCAAGGTGGTTGCGAACGTGGCGGCACCGCTGGCGGCCATTAGCGCTCGCAACACGACTCGTCGTTCCAATTGTCCTGTCCTCCAGTCCTGCTCATCCCCGAGGGGCGGTTGTCAGTGCGTGCGAACCGCGGCGGGGGCGGGTTGGCGCGTCGGTGTGCCGATCATGCGGGCGGTCGCGGCGATGACCAGCAGGAAGGCGGGAACGACAGCGGCGGTGCGGATGTCGTGGTCGGTGTCAAAGCGGTGCAGCATGATCAGGTAGTCGGCGGGCGGATTGATCGGGTTCCACGAGCGAATCTTGTTGTTGATAGGTACGTTTCCGAACTGCGCGTGTATCCCGGCGCGCCCCAGGGCATTTTCGGCGCCTAGTGCACGGCGCTGGAAACGATCTGCTCGCCTTCCTCAACGGCTGACCCGATTCCCGCCGGGGTAGGGGCGATGTTTCACAGTCGCGAGACCTGGCACGACCGCTGCCGCTCAGACGGAGAGGAACGACCGGATGGCTCGGGCTATGTCGTGGGCGTGGGTTTCGAGGGCGAAGTGGCCGGTGTCGTAGAAGTGGATCTGGGCCTCGGGGAGGTCGCGTCGGAAAGCCTCGGCACCGGCAGGGAGGAAGAAGGGATCGTTCTTGCCCCACACTGCGAGGAGTCGTGGTGTGTGAGTGCGGAAGTAGGACTGGAATTCGGGGTAGCGGGCGACGTTGTTGCGGTAGTCGAGGAACAGGTCCAGTTGCACGTCGTCCGCGCCGGGGCGGGCCAGGTAGTGATTGTCCAGGGCGATGCCGTCCGGGGAAACCAGGGTTTCGTCGGAGACGCCGTGGGTGTACTGCCAGCGGGTGGTTTCCGGTGCGAGGAACTGCCGCAGCGCTTGGCGATTGGCGTCCGAGGGGTCCTCCCAATAGGCGCGGATCGGGTTCCAGCCCTCGCTCAACCCTTCGGCGTAGGCGTTGCCGTTCTGGGAGACGATCGCGGTGATGCGGTCGGGATGTTCGACGGCGAGCCGGAATCCGGTCGGGGCGCCGTAGTCGAAGACGTAGATCGCGTACCGGTCGAATCCCACCACTTCGGTGAAGCGGTCGATCACCTCGGCGATGTGGTCGAAGGTGTAGGCGAACTGCTCGTGTGGCGGCATGTCCGAACCGCCGAAGCCCGGCAGGTCGGGGGCGATGAGGTGCAAGTCGTCGGCGAGCAAGGGGATCAGGTCGCGGAACATATGGCTGGACGTCGGAAAGCCGTGCAGTAGAAGCAGTTTGGGCTTTCCCGGCGCGCCCGCCTCGCGGTAGGACACGCGGAATCCGTCGACGTCGGCGTGCAAATATCGGATCGTGGACATGACTTGGTGACTCGCTCTCTTCGGGGATGCGGAATGCGAGGTGTTGCGCCGATCACCGCGCCCGTATAGGCATGGCCCACAAGAACTTTCGGTCCGGCGATCGAGTTCAGCCTTTTGCCGAGGGCGGCCACATCGTCTGGCGTCCGCTATGAGAACAGTTCCGGGTGTTCGGCTATGTACTGACCGACTGTGGACGGCGGCTGTCCCGTGATCTTCTCGACGTCGTCGGTGGCTCGGTCGTAGCGGTTGGCACGGTGTAGCAGTGCCAGTGTGGTCAGATGCTGCTCGACGTGCGCGGGCAGACCTCGGGGCTCGAGGACCTCGTGGACCCAGGTTTCGTGGGGAATGTCGGTGCCGCGAATCTGCCGGTGAAGTCCCAGGGTGTACTCGGCGGCCAGGCCATCGATGTCCAAACGCGCCGGGCCGGTCAATTCGTAGACGTCGCCGATGCGGTGGGTGGGATCCACGAGCACTGCTGTAATCGTGCGGGCCACGTCGCTGGCAGCTATCGGTGATGTTCGACCCGTTCCGAAGGGGAGGGCCAACAGGTTCTGCTCTCGCAGCAACGGTGCCGCGAGTCCGGTGAATATCGGATTGTCCAGAAACACCGTCGGCCTGATGTGCACGACCGGGACACCCGACCAGTTCATGACGTGCTCGGCGAGATAATGCAGTCGATGTTGACGAGACTCCCCCTCGCTGGTCAGCGTCATTTGAGAAACAGTCATCTGGGACATGTTCACGACCACCTCGAGGTGGCCGTACTCCAACGCGGCGTCGCAGACGACAACCGTTGCCTGCAGGTAGTCCGGAGAGACACTCATCGAAAAGAACATGCGATCGATACCGGCTATCGCATCGACCACATCTCGTGGATCGGTCAAATCTCCGACGACGACATCAGCGCCGAGTGCACGTAACGGCTCAGCTCGGGCGTCGTCGCGGTGTACCAGCGCGCGAACCCGATCCCCGCGTTCCCGCAATTGCTCGATCACCTGCCGGCTCACGCCACCGGTGCCACCACCAGCCCCGGTGATCAGGTACAAGGGCGCATTCATAGTCGCTCCTCAAGGTGTGTCTTCCCAATGCTTGGCAAGGGGGGTGTCGGCGAACCTCTCGAGCATCAAGCGGGACAACAGCAGCACCGAGCTGCGTGGACGGTGGTTCACCACGAGGCGCTGGGCCTCTCCGGCGGCGTTGAAGGTGACCAGGACGATGACATGAATCGGGACGCCGCGCACCGACGAGGTGTAGTCCTCGAGGAAACTGTTCTCGCCGCAGGGACCGGCGTAATGAAAGTCTTGGAACTCGTAGATTTCGCGGGCAGCGACCACGACTTCATGGACGGCCTCTGCGCCTTCTATGACGCCGTCCCACGCGGCGCCTTCCCCGGCTACGTCCTCGGCCAGGTTATCCAGCCACGCTGGATAGTACGGCTTCCCCATATACGTCGATGTCATGCCGCGCCTCCCGTGAAATCCGGCAGCGAGCCGGCTCGCCGACGCGCGCCCACGATGTGTGACCTATGACCATGCAACCCTATAGCCCGGCAGCCCGGGTTATAGGGAATCCATGTGGACAATCCGGTACAGCGCAGCCACAGACCGCCGACAGCTCCCGCATCCGCCGTTCCCGCCTGCTTCGCGACTCGGTGTCCCACCGGGCCGATCGATTCCACTGTCGCGGTCCCGCCCGCGACGACGAGGACCTCGAACACCGACACCCCGCGCCCTCAGGGTCTAGATGTGCCATCTCACGAGATTGGCGCCTGTGGCCTGGAGCGATCCCGTCGTGACGCCGGATCTGGTTGCGACACAGGCGCTTCCGGTCTGGCGGGGAGGGTGTCCGTATCGCCGACGAGCCCGCTCGGGCATCACTTTTCGATGCTGGCATCGCCCAGCGGGTCTGCTCTCAGCTAGGCTGCCCGAACAACATTGCCGGGTCGAATGCCAACGGCGACATGGCGCATGACGGTCCGCGGCGAGTCCCGGAGATCTTCCGGTTGTTTGTGGGGCGGGCGGGGCTCGAACCCGCGACCAATGGATTATGAGTCCACGGCTCTAACCGACTGAGCTACCGCCCCCGACCGCTTGAGATCACTGCGGGCTCCGCGAGATGCTACCGCCTCGGGAGGGTCGATGCCCAGTTGGACTCGCTATGCGCCGTAACGGTCGGCGATCTTGTTGAGTTCGAGCTGGTAGTAGAGGATGCCGAGGCCGAGGATCAGGTTCAGGACGAAGCCGAGGATGGGGTTGCAGGTGCCTTCGAGGCCGGCGGCTTCCTGGGATTGGCGGATTCGGGTGCCGGTGCGCCAGAAGCTGATGATGGCGGCGATGCCGGTCCAGGAGAGGAAGAGCATGATCAGGAGGGGGCCCGCGACCGGGGCCTCGGGGTCGCGGCGGAGTTCGGCCATCTCCTTGTGGATCTTGTAGTACCAGACGAAGAAGTAGATGCCGAGGGTGATGAGGGGCCAGACCAGCCACACCAGCACCGGGTTGCGGGGCTTGATCGGCGTGGCGAGAGCGGTGGTCATGCGATGAATCCTTTTGTCGTCGTGCAGTTTTCGTAATCCGGGGCGAACCGGCCCGAGAAACGTATCCGCAAGATCGTGACCGGATCGTGAAGCGTTAGTCTGGGGCAGTCCACGACCGCAGGGAGGATCACGATGGCGAGTCTGTTCGCGAACGTGCTGAAGGCACATCAGTGGATTTACGAGAACAGCAACGGCCGAGTCGGGCACAAGCTGCTGTTCGGGAACCCGACGCTGCTGCTGCGCACGGTCGGCCGCAAGACCGGCCAGGAGCGCACCAATGCGCTCACCTACGCGCAGGACGGCAAGGACTATCTGGTCACCGCGTCCAATGGCGGCTCGCCCAGGCCGCCGGGCTGGCTGGCCAATGTGAAGGCCAAGGCGGACTGTGACATTCAGATCGGCACCAAGCGGATTCCGGTCACCGCACAGGCCACCTATCCGGACGATCCGGAGTACGCGCGCCGCTTCCAGCTCGTCGACAAGGTGAACCAGGGCCGCTACACCCAGTACCAGACGATGACCTCGCGTCCGATCGCCGTGGTGGTGCTCACACCGCGCTGACACCGGCGCCGGGTGGACCTCGCGGGTAAGGGTCGACTATCCTTCCTGACCTGAGGGGAGTACTTCCCAAGAATCACTCCGGTCAGTACGGGCCGCGCCGACGCGTCCCCCGGATGGTTGCCTGCGATTGTGGCATTCGACGACGCAGGTGAAGGAGACCTCGGCTGGTTTACCCTGCCCGAGGAGGTCCCATGAGTCCTACCCTGTCCGTTCTCGCGAGTTCCACCACCATCAACAGCGTCGGGACGCCCTGGCTGTGGGGCGGGACGATCGCCGCGGTGCTGGCGCTGCTGATCGTCGACTTCGCGCTCACCCGCCGCCCGCACGAGGTGTCCATGCGCGAGGCCATCGCCTGGACCGTCTTCTACATCGCCCTGCCCATCGCCTTCGGCGTGTTCCTGTGGTTCAACAACGGCGGTACCCCGGCCGTGGAATTCTTCACCGGCTACCTGCTGGAGAAGTCGCTGTCGGTGGACAACCTGTTCATCTTCATGCTGCTGCTGTCCGCCTTCGCGGTCCCGGCGGCGCTGGCGCAGCGGGTGCTGCTGTACGGCATCGCGGGCGCGCTGGTGCTGCGTGGCATCTTCATCGCGCTCGGTGCGGCCGCCCTGGCCACCCTGGACTGGGCGTTCCTGCTGTTCGGCATGATCCTGCTGGTGACCGCGGTGAAGCTGCTGGCCGACGCGGCCGGCGGGCACGAGCAGGAACTCGATGTCACCACCATGAAGTCGGTGCGCGTGCTGCGCCGCATCTGGCCGGTCACCGACGACTACCGCGGCACCAAGATGGTCGTTCGCGAGGCCGACCCGGCCCAGCCGGGCAGGTTCCGCCGGGCCCTCACCCCGCTGGCGCTGGTGGTCGGCGCGGTCATGGCCACCGATATCGTCTTCGCCGTCGACTCGGTGCCCGCGGTGTACGGCGTCACCGGCGACCCGTTCCTGGTGTTCGCCACCAACGCCTTCGCGCTACTCGGTTTGCGCGCACTGTATTTCGTCCTGCACGCCGCGCTCTCCCTCCTGGTGCACCTGGCCTACGGCCTGGCCGCCATCCTCGCCTTCATCGGCGTGAAGCTGGTCCTGCACTGGGCGCACGGCATCTGGAGCGGTGTCCCCCAGATCCCCACGGCCGCCTCGCTACTGGTGATCGTGGCGGTGCTCGCGACGGTCACCTTCACCAGCCTCCGCTCTACCCGCGGCGACAAGGGACACGCTGAGGAGACCGCGGTCGACATGCAGTGAGCCGTGCGGCAGGGACGGCGAATATCGCTCGCGAACCGCGCCGATATCGACGTAGCGTGAAACCATGCTGCTGCACCGTTCCCGGCCGCCTCGGCTCGAGCAGGTCAATCGCGCCGTGGATGCGCTGGAACTTCCGGAGGCGGTGTTCAAGACCTGTCCGTGGCAGCCGCGCGAGCTGGTGGAAACCGGGCTGCGGCAATGGTTGCGCTGCTGCGGAGCGGCGATGCGTGACGATCGGGTGATCGGCATGCCCTCGCATGCGGTGGACGAGGCTTGGCACGGGCTCATCCTGTGCACGAAGCGGTACGCGCGGTTGTGCGACAGCGCGTATGGCCGGTTTCTGCATCACTTCCCCGACGGCGAGGGCACCGGTTCGGGCGACCCGATGGCGGAGCAGTTGGGGCGCACGGTGGTCGCCTGGTCGTTCGTGGCGCTACCGGGCGAGCAATGCGTGCTGTGGGACCTGGATACCGTTGTGGGAGTGGACCATCCGTGGGGCATCCCATCGGAGCGGGTCCACTCCATCGAGGCGGCGCTGGGAGCGGGCTAGCCACCGCCGCCGCCGCAACCTCCGCCTCCTCCCCCGCCGCCGCAACCTCCTCCCCCGCCGCCGCAACCTCCGCCACCACAGCCACTGCCACCACCGCAACCACTGTGCCCGCCACCGCACCCATGGCCGTGGCCACCGCCCCCATCGGCCCATCCGCCGCCGCCACCGGTCGAGGTGCCGCTCCCCGCGCTCCCGACCGAGCCATGTCCCCAACTCGTGCGGCGACTTCCGGTGGGACGAACGGAAGCCTTCCGGATGTTGACGCTCGCCGCGACGATCAGGGCGACAAAGATGACGCCACAGATGATTCCGAAAATCATGGTCGGAGGCCTCCCCTGCTCACGGCCGCTCTGACAGACCGCCATAGCCGAAAGTTACTCGGGGAGAATCCGCACGACAGTCCCATCTTCTGGGGGGACCCATCCTCGGTGTGAGCCCCCGTCGTCGTGGGTACTCGCTACGTCAGCTTCACCCGCGCCGCGAAGAAGCGGGCGACGGCCGGGGCGAAGCGGTTGAAGCGGTACTGGAGCCAGGCCTCGGGGGTGACCGGGACGACGTCGCGGCCCTGCTCGACGGCCTTGACGATCTGCGCGGCGACCTTCTCCGGGCCGTAGCGGCGGGCGGCGTAGAGCTTGTCGTAGCGCTGCTGCTTGGCGGCCTCCTCCTCGGCGGAGACACCCGAGAAGCGGGTGGTGGCAACGATATTGGTGTGCACGATGCCGGGGCAGATGGTGTGGACGCCGATGCCCTTGCCCGCCAGTTCGGCCCGCAGGCAGTCGGAGAACATGAAGACCGCCGACTTGGAGGTCGAGTAGGCGGCGAAACCGCGCTGGGGGGTGTAGGCGGCCATCGAGGAGAGGTTGACGATGCTGCCGCCGAGGCCGCGATCGGCCATGGCCTTGCCGAAGGCGCGGCACCCGTTGATGACGCCGTGCAGGTTGATATTGAGGACCCGGTCGAATTCGCTTGCGGGAGTGTCGAAGAAGTCGCCCGCCGCGCCGACACCGGCATTGTTGATCAGGATGTCGGGGACACCGTGCGTGGCGATGACCGCGGCCGCGTGCTCGGCGACCGCTTCGTCATTCGAGACGTCGAGCTGGTAGGCGTATGCGACACCACCTTCGGCGGCAATGAGATCCGCGGTCTCCTTGGCCGAGTCCAGGTTGATATCGGAGAGCACGACATCCGCGCCCTTGCGGGCGAAGGCGAGCGCCGTCTCGCGCCCGATGCCGCTGCCGCCGCCGGTGATCACCAGCAGCTGGTGCTCGAAAGGCCGCTGCGCCCGGCCGACTTCGGCACGGCGCAGGGTGCGCGGGGTTTCCCCGGTGCGCAGCGAGTCGATGAGCTCGACGGTGGAGGTGGCCAGCAGTTCCGGGTGCGAGAACGGCAGCCAGTGCCCGCCGCCGACCTCGCGCCGGTACAGGTTGGGCGCCCAGTCCTTGGTGTCGTCGTAGCCGGCGGGCCGCACCGCGACATCGCGGCGCGCGATGATCAGCTGCACCGGCACCTCGGTGCGGCGTTCCCGTGGATCGCCCAGGCGCTGCAGGATATTGGCGCGGTAGATGCGCATGCCGTCGAAGAAGTCGCGCCGGAATTCCGGTCCGAGCTTGATGTTCTCCGGCGAGGTCTCATTCATCAGCCCGACGAAGCGCGACCACATCTTCTCGGTGCCCAGCGGCTTGAGCACCACTCGCGGCACACCCGGGGTCATGAACAGCCCGGTGTACATCGACGACAGCAGCTGCGTGAACGGCCCCCACACCTTGCCGCGCGACAGGCTCGACCGCACCCACGCGCCCAGGTGGTCCAGGTTGGGCCCGGACACCGAGGTGAAGGAGGCGACCCGCCCGGCGGCCTGCGGCTCGCAGACGGCTTCCCACATCTCCACCGAACCCCAGTCGTGGGCCAGGATGTGCACGGGCGCATCGGGGCTCACCGCATCGGCGACGGCGAAGAAGTCGGCCGCGAAGTGCTCGAGCCGGTAGTCCTCGGTGCGGTCGGTGCGGGTGGAGCGACCGTGCCCGCGGGTGTCGTAGGTGACCACGTGGAAGCGGTCGGCCAGCAGCGGCACCACCCGGTCCCACAGATGGTTGTCGTCGGGCCAGCCATGCACCAGCACAATGGTGTCTTTAGATGCTTCAGTCGCGGAGGGCTCACCGTATTCGTAGACGGCGATGTCGAATTCACCGCTGCGCACCAGGCGTTCGGCGGCGGGGATGACGGTGGGTTGATCGGTCACGATCTTCTCCTCGTTGAGAGACGGCGCTAGATGTCCAGCACCAAATGGTCCCCGCCGCAACGGGATACACAGATGAGCATGTCGCCGGCCGCGCGCTCGGCATCGGTGAGCACGGTGTCGCGATGGTCGACCTCGCCGGAGCGCACCCGCACCACACAGGTGCGGCAGAAGCCCTGCCGGCACGAATACGACGAGTCCGGACGAGCCTTCAGCACTTCCTCGAGCACCGACTTGTCGGCGGGCACGTCGAGGACCTCGCCGGTGCGGGCCAGCTCCACCTGGAAGGCGGTGCCGTTCACCACGGGCGGCGGCGAGAAACGCTCGGAATACAGTTCCACGCAGGGCATTTCGCGCACGGCGTCGGCGATGAGCTGGGTCATCACCACCGGCCCGCAGCAGTAGACGGAGGTGTCGGGACCGACGCCCGGCAGCAGCTCCGCGGCCGTGGGAATGCCGTGCTCGTCATCGGTGCGCACGGTCACCCGCGAGCCGAGCGACTCCACCTCCGACAGGAACGGAATGGTGGCGCGGGACCGCCCGGCGTACATCATGCTCCACTCCACGCCCAGCCGCTCGGCCATCCGGATCATCGGCAGGATCGGCGTGATGCCGATGCCGCCCGCCACGAAATGCACTCGCGCGGCGGAGGATCCGTACCCGGGCAGCACGAACGGAAAGGCATTGCGCGGCCCCCGCACGGTGACCGGGGTACCGACCGCCAGCCTCTCGTGCACCTCGAGCGAACCGCCGTTGCCGTCCGGAATGCGCCGCACCGCAACGCGATACGCGTGCCGATCGGCCGGGTCGCCGCACAGCGAGTACTGCCGCACCTTCCCCGAGGGCAATTCCAGATCCAGGTGCGCGCCCGGCCGCCAGTCCGGCAGCTTGCGTCCGTCCGGCGCGGTCATCAGCAGGCTGATCACATCGGTGTCGTGCGCCTCCACCCGGCGCTGCACCACGACCAGCGGAATCCGCCAGTCGTCCACCCGCACGTCCGGCTCACGCCGGTTCACGAACGTGGTCCAGCGCAAACGGCTCTCGGCGATGAAATCCAGCACCCGCGTGGTGCGATCGGCACGACCCTTGCCGAACAGATCCTGCGGCGGCGCGACCGGGACGGGACGAACCGCGCTCACGAGGCCAGCGCCCGGGCGGCCGGGGACTGCGCCAGGTACGCCACGGCCTGCGCGGTCGAGCCGACGGTCTCCGGGGTGTAGCCGGGCTTGAAGGTGGACAGCGCACTGATCAGCAGCGACGGAATGCCCGGAATCGACCCCCGCCACATGCCCGCGAAGATCCGCCCGATCAACATCGGGTAGCGGTGGTTGGGCAGCGACGGATCGGCCTGCACCAGGAACTTGGTGCCGCGCAGGATGAGTGCGATGAAGATCGGGAACACCATCAGCATGAGCGCACCGCGGCGCACATAGCCGATCTCGAAGTACTCGGCCACATCGTGGGCGACCATGCGGTGCTCGACCTCTTCGGCCCCGTGCCAGCGGAACAGGTCCACCATCTGCGGATCGGTGTCGAACTGTTCGAGGTCGGCGTTGATGATCCAGTCGCCGAGGAAGGCGAAGAAGTGCTCCAGCGCGGCGATGACGCCGAGACGCTCGACCAGTTGCTGCTGCCGCGCCGCCTCACTGGCCGCCGCCTTCGGGCCCAGCGTCTTGCGGAACAGGAATTCCGTCTGACGCACATAGGGTTCGATATCGATCCCGTGCGCGGACAGCACCTGCTCGAGCGCCCCGTTGTGACTCTCGGCGTGCATGGACTCCTGCCCGATGAAGCCGATCATGGCCTCCCGCAGCTTCTCGTCCTTGACCAGTTCGAGGGCTTCGCCGAAGGTCACCAGGAACATGCGCTCGCCTTCGGGCAGCAGCATGCTCAGGGCGTTGAGGACGTGAGAGGCGATCGGTTCCTGCTTCATCCAGACCGGTTCGGTCCGGGACCAATCGAACTGCACATTCCGGGCGTGGAGGGCTACCTCTCCGGGTTCGGTCACCGGTCGGCGGCCCGGCTTCGGAAGTAGCTTCATCGGTACTCCTGGTCTCGTATCGCGTTTGCTGCGTGAGCGTAGCAATATTCTACGCATGCATGAAACCCTGAGTTACACCTAAATTTGCGAGCCCTGCCCGGTACGAAACGACAAGGGAGCTCTCACTGCGGAAATTCGTCCGATTCCCGCGGTGAGAGCTCCCTCGTGCGGAGCTAGCTGTCGACGTGGACGTGGGGCCGCTGGGAGCGGCGCGGGATGGCGCGGCGGAGGATCTCGCGGGTTACGGGGGCAACCTCGCCCTCACCGAAGAACATGAAGCGCACCAGGTTGACCAGCGGATTGCCCTCGGTCCATTCGAAGTAGACGTGCGGGCACTCGCCGGTGCGGTCGCGGATCGCGATCAGGATGGACGCGATGCAGTTCGGCACGGCCGCGGCCTCGACGGTGAGGATGTGGTAATCGTCCACATCCACCTCGGTCACGTGCAGCGTGGTGCTGAACTCCGACGGGTCCTTCACGATGACCTCGAGGAAGAGGATGGGCTCCGACTCCGGGATGTGGCTCTCGCGCCGCTGATCGGCCTCCTTCTCCGCGTACTCCTCGGGCGAGCGCCCATCGGTGATGTCGTGGGTGACGATGCGGATCTCGCCGCGCTCGGCCAGCTGGTCGATCATCCGGCAGGCCTTCTCGTCGAAGATCACCTCGACGGCCCGCAGCTCGAAGGCCCGGCGGATGCGCGAGGCGAACGACACCACCATGATCGCGACCACGAACAGGATGGCCAGATGCAGACCGGCCGGCTTCTCGATGATGTTGTCGATCGTGGTGTACACGAAGATCAGCGACACCACGCCGAAGCCCAGCACCCGCGAGTACTGCTGCTTGCGCCAGGCCGAAATGGTCACTGCCACGGCCGCGGAGGTGATCAGCACCAACACACCGGTCGCGTACGCCGCGCCCTGCGCGTCGACGCTCGCGTCGAAGTACCAGGTGATGCCGAAGGACACCAGCGCGAAGACCAGGACCAGCGGCCGGATCTGACGCGCCCATTCGGGAGCCATACCGAAGCGCGGCAGGTAGCGCGGCACCAGGTTGAGCAGGCCCGCCATGGCCGACGCACCCGCGAACCACAGGATGGCGATGGTGCTGACGTCGTAGACCGTGCCGAACGCATTGCCGAGGTACTCGTGCGCCAGGTAGGCCAGCGCACGGCCGTTGGCCTGCCCGCCCTCCTCGAACTCCTTCTCCGGAATGAGGATGGTGGTGATGAAGCTGGTGACGATGAGGAACCCGCTCATGATGAGCGCGGCGGTGGTCAGCAGCTTGCGGGTGCCGTTGATCCGGGTGCGCGGGTAGTCCTTGGAGTCGGCCGGATCGCCCTTGATCTGCGGCATGACCGCGACGCCGGTCTCGAAGCCGGACAGACCCAGCGCCAGCTTCGGGAACACCAGCAGCGCCACGCCGATCATGGCGAAGATATTGCCGTGCTTGGCCGTGAGCAGATGCGACCAGTCGGTCACCAGGTGCGGCGCCTGCAGCACCTTGACGATGCCGACCGCGGCGACCACCAGATTCAGCGCCAGATACGCGCCGACGAGACCGACCGCGATCCCGATGGCCTCACTGAAGCCCCTGAGGAACACCGCCGCCAGCAGTGCCAGCAGGACCAGGGTGATGGTCATGTTCTGGTCCTGCAGGAACCCGGGCACGTACGGGTTCTCGACGATGTGGGCCGCACCGTCGGCGGCCGACAGCGTCATGGTGATGGTGAAGTCGGTGGCCGCGAAGCCCAGCAGCACCAGGATGAAGATCTTGCCCCACCAGTTCGGCAGGAAGTTGGCGAACATGGCGATCGAACCGCCGCCGTTGTGGCTCTCCTTGGCCACCCGGCGATATACCGGGAGCGCGCCGAGCAGCGTCAGCGCGACCAGCACGATGGTCGCCAGCGGGGACAGCACGCCGGCGGCCAGGGCCGCGATGCCGGGCTGGTAACCGAGCGTCGAGAAGTAGTCGACACCCGTCAGGCACATGACCTTCCACCAGGAATGCTGATGCTCCTTGGGCGCCTTCTTGGCCATCGGCCCCTGAATCTGCGAGTGATGCTCACCCGCGTCCTCTAGTAGCCAGTTCGCAAAGCGCGAGCGCGGCTGTGCCTCGGTGGTGGTCAAGGAGTCCTCCCCGGAACTCTGTGGGTCCGGTTTCCCGAAATCGGTCGGTAAATGACGTGACGAATGTACTCACGGCAAATCGGGCGCAGACAGCGCCCGCGCCATGAGCCGTTCCGTCCGGTGTGCTAGCCCAGATAGGCCGCGATGGCGGTGGCGATGGCCTGCGCGAATCGCGCGCGGCCATCCGGTGATTCGATGACCGCGGCGTCGCCGGGATCTCGCATGTTCCCGCACTCGACCAGGGCGGTCGGGCGCTCGGAGAAATTCAGCCCGGCCAGATCGGCCCGCGGGTTCAGCCCGTCCGAGCCGACATAGGTGGAGGTGGTGAAGCCCGCGCCGACCATGGTGTCGCGCAGGGTGGTGGCCAGCTGCACCGACGGCCCGGACTGGGCGTCGTTCAGCGCGGGCGAGGAGTAGGCGACGTGGAAGCCGTGGGCGCCCGCGGGCGCGCCGTCGGCGTGGATCGAGACCACGGCCGCCGCGCCGAGCCGATTGCCGAGGGTGCCGCGGTCGTTCACGCACGGACCGACGCCGGTGTCGCTGTCGCGGCTCATGATCACCTGGTAGCCGCGGGCGCTGAGCAGGTCGCGGACGCGCTGGGCCACATCCCAATTGAATTCGTGCTCGGTGTAACCGTCGTCACCGCTGGTGCCGGTGGTGTTGCAGGGCTTCACGCCGCCGCGGCCGTCGGGCACCTGGGCATTGATCTCGTCGGTGTGGGCCGCGCCGCCGCCGTTGTGGCCCGGATCGAGGACCACGGTCTGGCCGGCGATCGGAAACAGCGGGCGGACAGGAGCTTCCGGTGCCGGGCGCGCGAGCGACCCCGAAACCGGTGCGGCGGCGAGGCTCTGGCCGGTGCCCGCGATCAGCAGGGCGCCGCAGAGAGCCGCGAGGGACTTCCAGGTTCGGTGTCGCACGGGACAAACGATAACGGTTGAATCACGAACGGGTAAGTCAGTGTTCGAGTTTGCGCAGGAGTCCGTGGAGTGTGCGCAGGTCGGCGGGGGTCAGGGCGGCCAATTCGGCGGGCGCCGGGTCCGGCGTGGCGAGGGCCTCGGCCACCACCTGCTGGCCCGCGCGGGTGAGCGAGATGAGTTTGCAGCGCCGATTGGTCGGGTCGATCTCGCGGATCACCAGGCCGCGCTCCTCGAGATCATTGACCACGACCGTGGTGGCGGGGGCATCCATGGTGGCCGCCCGCGCCAGCTCCTTGGCGGTGAGCGGGCCGGGCAGCAGCCGGCGCAGGATGCGAATCCGGCTGAACGGCATGCCGGTTCGCTCCACCACCGCGCGCTTCCAGGTGTCGCGGGTGTCCATCACCAGGTGGGTGAGCTGCCGCCAGACCTCGTCGGTCGTGGGCGTGTCATCCGGCATGAGCGGGGACCTTCTGTTCGAGCAGGGGGGCGACGCGATCTCGCGAACGGTACGCCCAGTCGGTATTGGCGGCCACGCCCAGCGCGGTGACCGCGGCGGCGAAACCGGCGATGGTCCACCACAATCCCGCGCCCGTGAGCGCACCACACAGTGCCACACCGAGACTCACGCCGACCTGGCGGCTGGTGGAGGCGACCGCGGCCGCCGCGCCCGCGCGATCGAGCGGCATGCCGCTCACCGCGGTGGTGGTGATGGGCGCGTTCACCATGCCGAAGCCGATGCCGAACAGCGCGAAGGTGATGACCAGTTGCCAGATCGGGGTGTCCGGATGCAGCAGGGTGAGGCCGATCGCGGCCACCGCCATCAGGATGCCGGAGACCAGCAGCGACGGGCGGGTGCCGTAGCGGCCCACCAGCCGCCCCGACAGGGGCGAGAAGAACAGCATGCCCAGCGCCATCGGCAGGTACAGCAGACCGGTGTGCACGGCCGAGAAGTGCCGGGTCCCTTGCAGATACAGCGACATGTCGAACAGGAACGCGCCCAGCGCGGCGAACGAGCAGACCGCGATGACGGTGGCCGAGGAGAACGGGAAGCTGCGGAAGAAGCGCAGATCGATGAACGGCGACGGGTGGCGCGCCTCGTGCCAGACGAATCCGGCCAGCGCCAGGGCGGACACCACGAAGACCGCGGGCTCGCGCTCGATCAGACCGTACACGAGGGTGAACAGGACCACGATCGCCAGCGCCTGCCCGATCGGATCCATGCCGCGCGGCCTGGTCGATTTCGATTCCGGCACAAAGACGGTGGTGAGCGCCAGCGCGACCGCCACGATCGGCAGATTGATCCAGAACACCGACTGCCAGCCCAGGCTGTCGATGAGCACGCCGCCGACCATGGGCCCCAGCGCGGTCGAGATGCCGACCACCGCGCCCCACACGCCGACCGCCCGGGCCCGCTCGATCCGGCCGGTGAAAGTGGTCGTAATGATCGACATGGCAACGGGATTCAGCATGGAACCGCCGACGGCCTGCACGAACCGCGCGCCGATCAGGACCCCGATGGTGGGCGCGAGGCTGCACAGCAGCGAGCCGAGCGCGAAGGTGAGCAGCCCGATGCGGAACACCCGCTTGCGCCCGAAGCGGTCGGCGGCCGCGCCGGAGAGCATGAGCAGGCTGGCGAGGGTGAGCGTGTAGACGTCGACGATCCACTGCAGCCGCGACAGCGGCGCGCCCAGGTCGTCGCGGATGGCGGGTATGGCGACATTCACGATGGTCGCGTCCATGGACGAGATCAGCAAGCTCAAACAGCAGGTGATCAGGATGATCGTCTTCCGGCGCGAGCTCAGCTCGTCGACAGTTGTAAGCACACAACGATTGTGAAGACACAACTGTCCCGAGCGCAAGGGGTCCTCCGATGGCACAGATCACACGAAGCGCCGGCGCCGCAATGGCTCGCGACCACCCCCATCAAGGACAACTGCAGCGGTCGTTTCGGCGCACTCGGGATATTGCCCATCCCGGCCGACACGAAGCGCGAAGCGCTGGGGGTGGCGGCGACGCAGAATATCGTCGGCGGTGAACATCTGACGGCCTACGTCAGTTCCTATGGCGCGACCATGGATTGGGTGGATCAACGATTGCGCGGTGTGCCGGTGGACGAAGCATGTGCCGCGACACCCGACGGACGGTGACACCGCCGGCACAACGCCGAGTGTCAGTGTTTGGGAGTCACCGGGTCCGTCACCGCCGACCACGCGCCGAGCACATCCTCGGTCTGCTGCTCGGCGGTGCCGTAGGTGTGGGCGGCGACGGTGAATCCGGGGCCGAAGGACACCGATGCCACTTCCGGAGCGCCGACATCGGACCAGCCCCACTTGGTTCCGTACACCTGCGGCAGTCGCGCGGTGCCCCAGTCCTGGCGGGTGCCGTCGGCCGCCCGTTCGCTGGGCTGTTCCATCCAGGCCAGGATCAGGCTGTCGGGTTCGTCGCGGAGTTTCGCGGCCAGGAAGTCGGCCACGTCGGCGACGCTGGTGGTCGACAGTTCCCACCCGCCGCGGCCGTGGGTGGCGCGCAGGCCGTACTCCTGGGCGACCGCGTCGATGGCGTACGGATATTTCGCCGCGATCCGGTCGGCGGCCGCGTCGTCGGACTTGCAGACCATGCGCTCGCCCAGCTCACGATCCTCGGCCGAGCCGTCGCCGTGCCGCAGGGCGAAATCCGCCAAGAACAGCTTGGCGATGGACAAGGCAGCGCGCTCCTGGGTCTCGTTGTCGGTGCCCCAGCCCGCGCCCGGCACCAGCGTGCGCACGGAGAGCGCGGTGCGCGGCGGGATGTGAACGGGCTGCAGGATGTCCGGGTCGAAGCCCGGTTGCGCGCACGCGGCGCCCGCCACGGCCATCCAGACCCCCGCCACCACGGCCGCGACCGCACCGGCTCTCGTACCCATCACCACCTCCGCGTCGTGTTCCGCCCGATGCCACCTTGCTCTCCGAGGCCGGGCGGAGGTTCACGACACGCCGATGACTCTCAGACCGTGAGGATGGTCCGGCCGACGGCGGCGCGGGAGCCGATGGCGGTGTGCGCGGCGGCGGCCTGATCCAGGGGGAAGGTCTGGCCGATGACGACATCGAGGCGACCGGCGGCGACCTCTGCCTGGGCGCGGTCGTGGAGGGTGAGCCAGTCGGTCTCGGGGGTCGCGATCTCGAACAGGGAGACGATGGTAATACCCTGGGCGGCAGCGGATTCCGCGTCGACCGCGGCGAAGCCACCGGCCGAGTTGCCGTAGGCGATGAGCAGCCCGCCGGGAGCGGTGGCGGCCAGGGCCGCGCGGCCGATGTCGCCGCCCGCGCCGTCGAGCACCACCTGCACGCCACCGGTCCGTTCCCGGACCTGCTCGGCCCAGCCGGGTTTCGAGTAGTCGACCACCTCGTGCGCGCCGAGCCGTTGCGCCAGAGCGAGTTTCGCCTCCCCGCGGGCGGCGGCGACGACCTGCGCGCCGGCCGCGCGGGCCAGCTGGATGAGCAGGGTGCCCAGACCGCCCGCGGCTGCGGTGATCAGCACCCACTGACCCGGTTGGATCGCGGCCCGGTCGGCGACCGCGAGCACGGTCCGTCCGTCGTGCACGAGGGCGGCGGCCTGCTCGAAGCTCAGCTCGTCGGGGATGACGGCCAGGGTGCCGGCCTTGGCCAATGCCAGTTCGGCATAACCGCCGACGGGCAGGCCGCCACCGATACCGCTGGCCGCCGTCGGGGTGGCGACCCGCTTGCCGACCCACCCGGGGTCCACGTCGGGCCCGACCGATTCGACCGTGCCCGTGACCGCGCCGCCCGGTACGAACGGGGGCTCGACGGGGAAGAAGTCGCGTGCCCACCCGCTGCGCAATGTCGTGTCGAGGAACATGACGTCGGCGGCCGCGACCCGCACCACCACTTCACCCGGACCGGCGACCGGATCCGCGACCTGCCGCACGGTCAGCACCTCGGGTCCACCGAACTCCTCGGCCTGCACTACACGCATCTCGTTGCCTCCCTTTCGCTTTCGACGGGATGTCGATGACTCCAGCATCAAACCTCTACTTATATTGAGGTCAAGTGCGCGGGCCGCGATTCCGCTCTGGGCGAACAGTGGGTGATTCATAGGCATACCGAAACCGGGGCTGCGTCATGTCCCGGAGCCGGGGTGAGCGCGTGCGAGAATCGAGCGGTGGCGGGATCATCACCGAGGCCGAGGCGCAGCGCGCCGGATCGGGCAACGCCATCCCGCAGCGCACCACATGGCAACTGCGTGAGGCCGTTCCGGCGAACACCGTCGTGCCCCTGATGGCCGCGCTGCTGTCGCAACATCGAACCCGGCACGCTCACTCGATAATGACCGCATGCAGTACCCCGAATCGCGGCTTTCCGATACCACCCGCGTGGAAGCCTTCAGCGATGGCGTCATGGCCATCGCGATCACCCTGCTCGTACTCGAGATTCGCATTCCGGAGACCGATGACGGCTCGCTGTGGCATGAGCTGACCGGGCTGTGGCCCAGCTACCTCGCCTATGCCGGATCGTTTCTCACCATCGGTGTGATCTGGCTGTGCCATCACCGCTTCTTCGGCCGGGTCCGGCGGATGGACGGACTGCTGCACTGCGGCAATCTGCTGTTGCTCCTGGCGGTGGCGTTCCTGCCGTTCCCGACGACCGTGCTGGCCCATCATCTGGAGGACGGGGGCTGGAATGCCAAGGTGGCGACGGCCTTCTACGGGCTGGCGGGTGCGGTGCAGGCGGCGGCCTGGTATGTGATGTGGATTGCCCTGCGCCGCAACCCGGATCTGTTCGAGCCGGGCTACGATGCCGACTACGCGCGGCGAGAGGGCCGGCAGGCGGTGATCGGCTTCGTGGGCTTCGACCTGATCGCGGCGATCGGGCTGGTGCTGCCCGCGGCGGCGTTGCTGCTGTATCTGGTGGCGGTGCTGGGCTACGGGTACCTGAGTACGCGCCCGCAGGTCTTCGCCCGCGTCTGAACCGCCTTCCCGCTCACCAGGACTCGTGATCGCCAGCGGGTTCGCGCTCGGGTAGCGCGGCCCGCCCGGTGCGCTTATGCTGCGTCCGGCAGATCCGAATCCGCTTGCCGGTCCGGGCATTTGGCACTGGTCCCGCATGCGGGTGCGGTTGGGGGCACCGGGGTATTCGCCCTGGTGGACGTCGGTTCGGAAGTGCGCAGCGTGTCGGAATCAGTGAATCCGCCGGGCGGGGAGCAGCAACCCGTCCTGCGACAGCGACCGCCCCTGTCCACACTGGCGGGATCGCTGGCGCTCGGTGCGGCCGCGGTGGCGGTCGCGGTCTTCTACTCCCCCAACGATTTCCGGGTACCGCTGGCCATCGGCGCGGGCGTGGCGGCGCTGTTGCTGACCGCCGCCCTCACGGCCGCCGCCTACTACCGGGGCCGGGTGCAGGCGGTGCGGCAGGAGGCGCTGGCCTACACCGCGCAGGCCGATGCCCATGTGGCCGCGACTGTTTCCGCCGCTCAGGCGCGAATAACCGAGTCCGAGGCCAGAATTCACGGCATCCGCGAACAGGTCGCGGCCGAGGCCCGGGCGGCCAAGGAGAGCGAGGGCCGCCGCGCCGCCGCGATGGCC
This sequence comes from Nocardia sp. NPDC004123, assembly GCF_053603795.1. NCBI lineage: Bacteria > Bacillati > Actinomycetota > Actinomycetes > Mycobacteriales > Nocardiaceae > Nocardia > Nocardia sp. NPDC004123. Next base: position 9,070 of record NZ_JBSGGG010000012.1, on the reverse strand, counting down.
GCGTTCGCCGGCGCGGCGGGCCGCATGCAGGCCATGAGCACCAGCATGCTGGCGGAGTTGCGCGAGATGGAGCACCGGCACGCCGACCCGAAGGTGCTGGCCGACCTGCTGGAACTGGACCACCGGACCGCGCAGGCGGGCCGGCTGGCCGACAGCATCGCGGTACTCAGCGGTGCGCGCTCGGGCCGCCGGTGGGCGAAACCCATTGCCATGGAATCGATCCTGCGCGGCGCCATGGGCCGGGTCGCGGGCTACCAGCGCGTGCGCCTGCGCGCGATCACCGAGATCGCCATCGCGGGCCATGCCGCGGAGGGCGTCATGCACGCCCTGGCCGAGCTGCTCGACAACGCCTGCAACTTCTCCCCGCCCACCACCGAGGTCCACGTCTACGCCGCCGAGGTCCCCGCCGGTGTGGTGATCACCATCGAGGACTCCGGTCTCGTCATGAGCGAATCGGCTCTCCGGCGAGCCGAATCCGCCGTCTCCGGCCCCCGCGCCGGCTCCGACCTCTCCACCCTTTCCGGCACCCGCCTCGGCCTGGCCGTGGTCGGTCACCTGGCCCGCAAACACGACCTCACCGTCAGCTACCGCCCCTCCGCCATCGGCGGCACCGCCGTGGTCGTCGTCATCCCCCGTGAACTCACCACCCGCCTGGAACGCCAATCCGGCACCTTCGGCCGCCTCACCCCGGTCACCACCCGTCCGCACCCCGGCACCCCGGCGACGGATGTCCCCACCGCGCCCGATACGGCACCGCCGCCGAAACCCGCCTTCGCCTCCACCGTCCAGGACCTTCTTCCGGCCCAGCCCGAAATCGACCAGCACACAGCGACTTCCAGCGGCCTGCCGAAGCGTCGTCGCGGCAGCACGCTGGCCGCCGTCCACCCGGACGGCCTGTCGGGCCCGGCGCAGCCCGAGGCGCCACGCGCGCCGTCCGCGCCCTCGGCCATGGCTGCCTTCCAACGCGCCTTCACCGCGAACTCGTTCCCCGCCCCTACGTCCCCATCGGAGACCGATCGATGACACCGTCCGCCACACATCTGGGTTGGCTGCTGGAGCAGTTGCTGGCGCGTACGCCGCGGGCGCGCCATGCGCTACTGCTGTCCGGCGACGGGTTGAAGATCTGTCATACGGCCGGGCTGGGGAACGACAGCGCCGATCAGCTGGCGGCGATCGCCGCTGGGATCCAGAGTCTTTCGCACGGTGCCTCGGTGGAGTTCGGGGACGGGCGGGGCGGGGTGCGCCAGTCGATGACCGAGTTCTACGGGGGCATCCTGTTCATCGTCGAGGCCGGGGTGGGGGCGCACATCGCGGTGGTGGCCGCGGAGGACGCCGATGCCGGGCTGGTCGGCCACACGATGCGCGAGCTGGTCGAGCAACTCGGCGAGCATCTGGCCGCTGCCCCGCGGGTGCCGGGGGCGAGCGTGTCGTGACCAGGCCAGACGAGGATCCGGATCGGCTGTACACGCTGACCGGCGGTCGCAGCCAACCGGATTCGGACGCGTTCGATCTGGTGACCCTGGTGGTCAGCGAATGCGATCCGGTGCGCGGCATGCAGTCCGAGCATGCCGCCATCCTCGACATGTGCCGCGCGCCGACCGCGGTGGTGGAGATCGCGGCCGAGCTGCGGCTGCCGGTCGGCATCACCGTCGTCCTGCTGTCGGACCTGCTGCACGCCGGCAAGATCACGGTGCGTCATCCGGATCATGCCGCGCGGCAATGGAATTCGCTGCCCGATACCGACATGCTGGAAAAGGTGCTCGTTGGACTCCGTAAGCTCTGACATCCGGTGCGCCGGCACCGAGGACCCGCGTCCGGCCCGCGCCGACGCCCCGCTGCACGCCGATGCCCGGCAGGGCCTGAAGATCGTGATCGTGGGCGGCTTCGGCGTCGGCAAGACCACCATGGTCCGCTCGATCAGCGAGATCCGCCCGCTGGACACCGAGGCCACCATGACCCAGGCCGGCCAGGGCGTCGACGATCTCGCGGGCGTGCCCGGAAAGACCACCACCACGGTGGCTTTCGACTTCGGCCGCATCACCATCGACACCGAGCACGTGCTGTACCTGTTCGGCGCGCCCGGCCAGGAACGCTTCTGGTTCCTGTGGGACCGCCTGTTCGCGGGCGCGCTGGGCGCCATCGTGCTGGTGGATCAGCGGCGGATCGCGGACTCCTGGTACGCCATCGACCGGCTCGAGCACCAGCGCACCCCGTTCATCGTGGCGTGCAACAACTTCGGACCCGGCCCGGCCCTGCCCGCGGTGCGCGAGGCGCTGGATCTGGACCCGCACATCCCGCTGCTCGACTGCGACGCCCGCGACCGCGACTCCTGCAAGAACGTCCTGATCGCCCTCGTCGAATACCTCTCTCACCCGGAGACCGCGCTGTGGAGGAATCCCGCATGACATCGCCCGCGCCGGGTTCCTGCCCCGTGCCCCACGAGCCCGGCGTGGTGCCGTTGAGCGGCCCCCGCTTCCACACCGACCCGCATTCGCTCTACCGGGAGATGCGCCGCGACCACGGACCGGTGGCCGCGGTCGAGCTGCCCGGCGGGATTCCGGCCTGGCTGGTGCTGGGGTATCGGGAGATGCACCAGGTCACCAGCTCTCCCGAACTGTTCCCCCGCGATGTCGGACTGTGGAATCAGTGGCCGAACATCCCGCCGGACTGGCCGCTGCTGCCCATGGTCGGCTCGCCCATGCCGTCGATCTATTTCACGGCGGGCGCGGAGCATCGGCGGCACCTGGCCATGGTCGAGCCCGCGCTGGAATCGGTGGATCCCTTCGAATTGCGCCGGGTCTGTGAGGGTTTGGCCGATCGGCTGATCGACTCCTTCTGCGGTCGCGGCCAGGCCGATCTGGTGGGCGAGTTCGCCGAGCCACTGCCCGTGCTCGTCCTGGCCTGGCTGCTGGGCATTCCCGACGCCGAGGGCCCCGGGCTGGCGCGGGCCATGAAGGTGATGGCCGACGGCGGCGCGGACGCGCAGGCGGCGCACCTGCAGTTCATGCAGTACATCCAGCATCTGCTGGCGGTGAAGAAGACCGCGCCGGGCGATGATCTGGTCTCGCGCATGCTGGCCTTCCCGGCGCCGTTCACCGACGAGGAGTACGTCAACGACCTGATGGCCGTGACGGCCGCGGGACACCTGCCGACCGCGGACTGGCTGGTCAATTCGGTGCGCCTGATGCTCACCGACGACCGGTTCGCGGCCGCGCTGGGCGGCGGGCGGCGCAGTGTGGATCAGGCGATGAACGAGGTGCTGTGGGAGGAGTCCCCCACCTCGATCCTGGCCGGGCGCTGGGCCGCGCGCGATACGCGCCTGGCGGACCGGACGATTCGCGCGGGCGACCTGCTGCTGCTCGGGCTGGCCGCCGCGAACACCGATCCGCACGTGCGCCAGGCGGTCGGCGAGGCCGCCACCCACACCGGCAACAACGCGCACTTCGCGTTCAGCCACGGCGAGTACCGCTGCCCGTTCCCGGCGCAGCAGATCGCGGAGGTGGTGGCGCGCACCGGCATCGAGGTGTTGTTGGACCGGCTGCCGGACATCGATCTGGCGGTGCCCGCGCAGAACCTGGTGCGGCGGCCGTCGCCGTTCCTGCGCGGAATGACTTCCCTTCCTGTTGTTTTCACTCCTGTTCGCGCTCTCGGAGGTTTCCAGTGAGTTCCCCCTGCCCGCATGCGATTTCGATAGATCCGATGGTCGGTGATCTCGCCGGCGAGACCACCCGCCTGCGCGCCGCCGGGGCGGTTACCCGGATCGATCTGCTCGGCGCCCCCGCCTGGACGATCACCGACCACACCATCGCCCGCCAGCTGCTCACCGACACCAGACTGGTCAAGGACATCAATGCCTGGAAGCTGTGGCGCGACGGCGTCGTCACCCGGCAGTGGCCGCTGATCGGCATGATCGACGCCGGCCGCTCCATGTTCACCGTGGACGGCCCGGAGCACCGCCGCCTGCGCATCAAGACCACCCAGGCGCTGACCCCGCGCCGCCTGGAGGCCTTGCGCCCCACCATCGAACGGCTCACCAAGGAGCTGCTCGACGATCTGGACGAGGCGGGTCACGACGGCGCGGCGGTGGATCTCAAGCAGGTCGTCGCCTATCCGCTGCCCATGCGGGTGATCTCCGAGCTCATGGGGGTGCCGCGCGCGGACCACCCGATGCTGCTGGACTGGTACAAGAAGTTCTTCTCCATGGTCACCCCGCAGGACGAGCGGCTGCAGATCATCGAGGACATGGACGTCTACTTCACCGAGATGGTCCGCCGCAAGACCGCCGAGCCCGGCGACGACCTCACCAGCGCGCTGATCCTGGCCGACGAGGGCGGCGAGCCGCTCACCGAGGAGGAGGTGGTCGGCAACCTGAAGGCACTCGTCGCCGCCGGGCACGAGACCACCGTGAGCCTGATCCTGAATGCGGTGCGGGCCTTGCTGACCCGGCCCGAACAGCTGGCCCGGGTGCGCTCGGAGGAGGTGGAGTGGAAGCAGGTGATCGAGGAGACGCTGCGCTGGGACGGCCCGGTCACCCATCTGCTCATGCGCTTCGCCACCGCGGACATCACCGTCGGCGACACCGTGATCGAGCAGGGGGAGGGCGTGGTCATGTCCTACCGTGCCATCGGCCGCGACACCGCGGTCTTCGGCGAGGACGCCGACGATTTCGACATCACCCGGCCGAGCGCGCACCGCAATATCTCCTTCGGATACGGCCCGCACATCTGCCCGGGCGCGGCGCTGGCCCGCCTCGAAGCGGGCATCGCGCTGCCCGCCCTGTTCGACCGCTTCCCGGAGCTGCGGCTGGCCACCCCGGTCGAGGAGATCGTCAACCTTCCGGTCATGACCCAGAACGACATCGCCGCCATGCCGATCCACGTGGGCTGAGCCGGGATTCGGCGCGCGGACGGCCGTCCGGGCCGCACGATCACGACTCGGTGATCGCGGCCCGGGCGGGTCACGGGCGCATGCCGGACTCGGTCCACCTCCTGAAGACGTCCACCTTCTCCGTCGACCAGGCGCCGTCGCAGGGCATGGTGCCGGCGGCCAGGCGGTCGAGGATCTCGGCGGCGTGCTTGGTGACGTCGTCGAGGGACCACAGGTCGAAGACGAAGCTCATGGAGCGCTGATCCTTGTCCCGGAACAGGGGTTTGATGTGGGCGGCGAAGCCGACGGCCGCCTCGGGTCGGGGCAGGGCGGGATCGGATGATTCGGCGGACGGCTGCGGCGCCACGTAGGACGGCGGTCCGGCCGGGCCCCAATCCCAGTCGGGCGCGTGACCTTCGGCGGTGACCGCCCAAGCCACGAAAGCGGCGAAGGCGGAACGGAATTCGGGATCGTCTGGGAGTCCGGACTCGCGTGCGGCGCGCAGGATCAGCTGTCCCCAGCGCTGCTGCTGCTCCTCGGTCAGGTCGGGCCTGGACCGCGGTTCGTCCGACTCCCGGGGCGCGCCGAACGCGACCGCCAGCCAATCCGCCTCCCGGCGTGCGTAATCGGTGTCCGGATCGCTGAAAGCCGCTGCCAGGACCGTATCGTCCGGGATCAGCTGTTCGTAGAGCAGCGCGGTCATCCGCCGCAGTGCCGGATAGCCGCCCGCCCATTCGAACAGCGTCGGCTCCTGGCCGGGACCGGGCACCGGATCCCGGAAGCCGGCATACCAGTGCATGCCGCTGCAGAACGGTTTGTTGCGGGACTTCCCGCACCGGCACAGCGCGTAGTGCTCGGCGGAAGCGCCTGCGGCACGGTCGATATCGCCCCCTTCGGGGCCGGTCAGCGGGATCCCGCCGCGAATCCGGTAGGGCCCGTCCTCGGTCACCTCGACGACCGGCTCGCGGGTGCCGTGCCAATCGGTGACCTCGCGCGCCTCGACACCGTCGAAGGCCATGCCGAGCGCGCCCGACGGACAGGCGCGCACGGCACGCACGATCTCATCCATGCGGCCGCCGTTCGGCGCGACGAAAGGCTCAGCGCCGGTGCGGAATACCGTGGCGAGGCGGTCGGTGCAGAGTCCGGAGTGCTGACAGATGCCGCGATTGTCGAAGACGGTGACCTGCGGCCCCGCATAGGTGTCACGCCGGTCCGCCACCCGCGCCGGATCTTTCGCGTCATTGAAGCCGATGCGCGTGTGGCTGCCGTCGCACAGCGGTTTGAGCGCGGACGCGCCGCACCGGCACAGCGCGGCCGTCGGGCCGAGCTCGATGGGAAGACCGAGGTGATCGACCAGAGTCGCGTTCGTGGCCAGGTAAGGGCCGTTCTTCGCCGTACGGATCGAGCGGGGCAACCCGGACTGCAGTTGCGCGAATTCCGCACGCAACCTTGGTCGTTCGCCGACGGCGGCGACGGCGCAGGCGAGATCCTGGAGGGCAGCCGTGGCCTCGAGGAGCTCCGGCAGGTCGGCCCCGACCCGCGACCGGGTCGCCGAGAGGGCCAGCGCGCGCAGCCGCTTCGCCACCCCTGAATCAGGCTCGGGCTCAGCGCTTGTACCCGCAGCCGCGCCGACATGAGTCACGCTTGCGCCGACATGGGTCACGCTTCCGGGTGCCGTTTCCACCGCGTCGCGCGATGCCCCGTCTATCCCATCGCTCGACACCGTCCCCACCGCATCGCTCGATACTGGCTCCGCCCCATCGCTCGACACCGTCCCCGCCCCATCGCTCGACACCGTCCCCGCCCCATCGCTCGACACCGTCTCCACCCCATCGCTCGACACCGTCTCCACCCCATCGCTCGACACCGTCTCCACCGCATCGCTCGACACCGTCCCAACCGCATCGCTCGATACTGGCTCCGCCCCATCGCTCGATACTGGCTCCGCCGCACCGTCGAGACCTGCCGTGCTCGGGCCGAGGCCGTGGCGAATCAGCGCCTCCGACAAGGGACGCAGCACGCTGTCGGCCAATCGCGGCAGCACGATCGCCGGAGCAGGCTCCCGGCTCAGGGCGTACACCGCGTGGAACAGCTCGGCAAGCTCCCCGCCGACCCCGATTCCGGCCACCCGCCCGGCGAATTCGTCGGCCCGCTGGCGTGCCGCGGCCTGTACGGCGGGATCGATGCCCAGGATCTCGGGCTGCGCGTGGGCGTTCCAACTCGGGAAGTGCGCAGCGAGCGTGTCCCGGATATCCCGGAAAGCCTTGGCCACCGGGACCAGCCCGTCCCCCACCGCCCCGGGAATATCGGCGCGAATGGCCTCGCTGAGCACGACCGCCTCACCGAGACGCTCGGTCAGCAGCGTCCACGCCGCCTCCCGGTGGGGCATCAAATAGTCGGTCTCATAAAACAATTCGAAGCTGGGGCCTACGGTGCGGCCGGGGTGGTCCGGGCCGGCGGGCAGGGTGGTGATGAGTTCGCCGAGGGGGCGGATGACGCCGAACATGAGCGAGACCGTGGCGTCGGCGAGGGTTTGCAGCTGGGCGTCGGTCTCCTCGGTGTGCGCGAAGAACCGCTCGAAGATCTGCAGCAGGATCTCGTAGCCGACATTGAACAGGTCGGTGACGCGCGCGGTGCCCGGGTCACTGATCAGCGGGACCGGGATATCGCGTTCGGGCGCACGGACATTGGCGGCCAGCACCGGCCGCACCGGGTCGAAGTCGGGGTTCTCGCGCAGGCACTGCTCGTACTCGTCGAGGATCTTGACGAACTGGCCGAAGTGGGCGTCGCGCCAGTCGCCGCGCGCGCCCTCGCCCTGTTCGAGAATGGTGTCGATGGCCCGCTTGGCCGAGGCCAGATCGGTCACCGCCACCAATTCCGGCCAGCGGAAATGCTTTTCGGTGGCCTGGGCGCGGCGGGGTCCGACGAACAGCCAGCGCTCGCCGTACTTCTCGGCCAGATGCTCGATGCCGTGTTCGATGGAGCGGTACAGGTGGCCGACGGTGGCGAAGTCCTGCACTCGCGGCACGATCTCGCCCTGCTCCATGTGCGCGGCGGCGCGCCCGGCCATGGCGATGCCCTCGGCGTCGTCGAGGGCCATGCCCTCCGGGCGTTCCAGGAACATGAAGTGCCGCAGCGCCTGCTCCCCGAACGGCAGCAGCGCCAGCTGCACCCCGGCCGGATAGTGGGCGGCGGGCAAGGGCAGGTTGGGCCGGGTCATGTGGGGCGCCGCGCCGATGGCGGAGAGCAGGTTGTGCACCAGCGACAGGTGCAGCATCTCCTGGGTGGCCACGTGCGACACCAGTTTCCGCCAGCGCGTGACCTTCTCGACCTCGGCGGCGCTCAGGCCCTCCGCGGCGGAGGTCTTGAGCGAGAAAGCCGCGAACAGGTACTGGCACATGATGCCGTGTTCGAGTTCGGCGGCCTGGCAGAGCATGTAGATGAGCGCTTCGCGGTGTTCGATGACGAACGGCGACTCCGGGGCCGCCAGTCCGCCGCGGGCGGCGATGGTCCGGGCCAGGGCGCCCCGGCCGGTGAGAGAGGGAGTTTCGGGCGCATTCGCACTCATGCGCATGCCTTTCGGAATCGGCGGACTCGTCGCGCGGCCACGCTGCCGTCGTGCAGGAGCCACTGCCGTCATGACGTCGTCGGCCTCCATCATGGCCCGGAAAACCTGGCGTCGACGAGGGTTTCGCTGCCCGAGAACGCCGGTCCGGCCGCCGCCCACGGGACGAAACGCGCACGCCGGTGTATTGCGACACGCTCATTTCGGGCGTCGGCCCTGCTACCTTCGAATGCGCCACCTCGAGGCAAGGAGCATGCCATGGGCATCATCACGATGATCATCATCGGCCTCATCGCGGGCGCGATCGCCCGCCTTCTGGTTCCGGGCAAGGAGGATTTCGGCATCATCTGGACCGCCGTTCTCGGCATCATCGGCGGTTACGTCGGCGGCACCCTGGGCAGTCTGGTCTTCGCCCCGCACAAGTTCAGCGTCCATCCACCGGTCCAGCACACCTTCCTCGGCGCCATCATCGGCGCCATCGTTGTGCTGGTCGTCTACAAGTGGATCAGAGCCCGCGTCTGACCTGCCGCACAACCGAATACGACCGAGGGGCGGGGGCGCGGGAGCGCCGCCGCCGCCCCCCGGGGGGGCACACACAAGAGGCGGGTTTGGGGGGGGCCAAAAAAAACCCCCACACAC